>CAZADK010000117.1:5359-9653 GCA_964483855.1 uncultured Rhodoferax sp. | reverse complement strand
CCCTTCAACACGGCCCTCGCCACGCCCTTCAACACGGCCCTCGCCACGCCCTTCAACACGGCCCTCGCCACGCCCTTCACCGCGCGCGCCGTCGCGGCCTTCGCTCCGGCGACCATCACGTGCCGGCCGGCCGTCGGCACGGGCTTCCTTTTTCACTTCCCGCGGGCCTGGTGTTGCCACAGGTGACGGCGCGACCGATGGCGCCGGAGCCGCAAACAGGCCCTTGATCCAGCCCAGGAAGCCGCGTTCAGCCGGTGCGCTGGTCATGGCTGCAGGTGCCGGGCTTGGCACAGGCGCTGCGGCTGGGGTCGCTGGCGCAGCCACCGGCTGCGGCTTGGCTTCGGCCACCGGGGCCGGCGCGTCGGGCAAAACGCCCTTGATCAGCGGTGTCTGGCGGTTGGTCGGCTCCTGCGCGCGGCGGGTCACGAAGGTCGGATCCTCGGGTTCGTCCGCCAGCTTGTAAGTGGCCTCGATGTTGTCCAGGCGCGGATCGTCGTGTTTCAGGCGCGTGAGCTTGTAGTTCGGCGTCTCCAGCGTCTTGTTGGGCACCATCAGCACGTTGATGCGCTGCTTGAGTTCGATCTTGGTGATCTCGGTGCGTTTCTCGTTGAGCAGGAACGAGGCAACATCGACCGGCACCTGGCACAACACCGATGCGGTGTTGTCTTTCAGCGATTCCTCCTGGATGATGCGCAGGATCTGCAGCGCGGAACTCTCGGTGTCGCGGATATGGCCGGAGCCGCCGCAACGCGGGCAGGGGATGGACGCTCCCTCGCTCAGTGCCGGCCGCAGGCGCTGTCGGCTCATCTCCATCAGGCCGAATTTGCTGATCGAGCCGAACTGCACCCGGGCGCGGTCCTGGCGCAAGGCGTCGCGCAGACGGTTTTCGACCTCGCGCCGGTTGCGGCTCTCCTCCATGTCGATGAAGTCGATGACGATCAGGCCACCGAGGTCGCGCAGCCGCATCTGACGCGCCACTTCGTCAGCGGCCTCCAGGTTGGTGCGGGTTGCGGTTTCCTCGATGTCGCCGCCGCGGATCGCGCGCGCCGAATTGACGTCGACCGACACCAGTGCCTCGGTGTGGTCGATCACGATGGCTCCGCCGCTGGGCAGTTGCACCATGCGGGCATACGCCGATTCGATCTGGTGCTCGATCTGGAAGCGCGAGAACAACGGGGCGTCGTCGCGATACCGCTTCACGCGGGGCGCATGTTCGGGCATCACGTGTGCCATGAACTGCTGTGCCTGGTCGTACACATCGTCGGTGTCGATCAGGATATCGCCGATGTCATGGTTGAAGTAGTCGCGGATCGCGCGGATCACCAGAGACGATTCCTGGTAGATCAGGAAGGCGCCCTTGCCGCCCTTGGAGGCGCCGTCGATGGCGTTCCAGAGTTTGAGCAGGTAGTTCAGGTCCCACTGCAGCTCGGGTGCGCTGCGACCGATGCCGGCAGTACGCGCGATGATGCTCATGCCATTGGGGTACTCGAGCTGGTCCAGCGCCTCCTTGAGGTCGGCCCGGTCTTCGCCTTCGATGCGGCGCGACACGCCGCCGCCGCGCGGATTGTTCGGCATCAGCACGACATAACGGCCGGCCAGCGAGATGTAGGTGGTCAACGCGGCGCCCTTGTTGCCGCGTTCCTCTTTCTCGACCTGGACAACCAGCTCCTGGCCTTCGCGGATCGCGTCCTGGATGCGGGCACCGTTCGCCTGCACACCTGGCGCGAAATACTGGCGCGAAATTTCCTTGAACGGCAGGAAGCCGTGGCGATCCTCGCCGTAATCGACAAAGCAGGCTTCGAGCGACGGTTCGACGCGTGTGACCACCGCCTTGTAGATATTGCCCTTGCGCTGCTCGCGCCCTTCGATCTCGATTTCGTAGTCGAGCAGCTTTTGCCCATCGACTATTGCCAGCCGGCGTTCTTCTGCCTGGGTGGCGTTGATCAGCATCCGTTTCATGGGTAGCGTTCCTGTTTCCTGCATCGGAACCGCCATGCGCCGTTGGTGGGCGGCAGGGCGGGGTCCTCGTGGTCTTTCGACCTATTACCTGCTCATGACGAGCACACGATGCCTGACGAACACTTTGAAACGATGGGAATTGCCGCGGGCCGGGACTCAGGTGGTGAGTCGGGGCGTTGGCACGGGGACAGGGGCGAGGGGATGCGTTTGCATGCGGCGCATCGGGCGCAACAGGACGCAATGGTCTTGTCGAGCCGACGGGGCCGGACGCACGACATGCCGTGCCATCGCCCGAGGGCGTGGCAAGCAGGTCAGGATCAGGCCCATCAAAACAAACATTTCGCTCAAATCCGTCTGCCAAAACGACGCTGGCAGAACTGGGTATTCCATATCAGTGATTCAAAGCGTCGGCGTACCCGCTCGCTGTTCAGACCACCACAGACTGAGGTCTGTGGTCTGTCGTGCTGGCAACCTGGTGGCATCGACCTGCCAGCGCGGCTTTTTGTGGGGTGTGGACTAAACTCCAGACAAATCAACCACTTGCAGCACGACGCTAGTGAAAGTCATTATAGGGGGCAATCTGCCGGTGCAAGCACAACAGGTCAGCATGTGGCTGGTCGACGAGGAGGACGGCGGTCAACGCCTGGACAACTTCCTGATGCGCCGACTCAAGGGCGTGCCCAAGACGCATATCTACCGGATCATCCGCAGCGGTGAGGTGCGCATCAACAAGGGACGCGCCAGCGCCGATCGGCGGGTTGCCGCTGGCGACCAGATTCGGGTGCCACCGGTGCGCACGTCCCAGGCAGCCGACGCCCGGGCGCTGGCGCTGCAGTCGGGTGCCGGGTTCGCACCGGCACGAGAGTTCCCCGTTTTGTTCGAAGACGATCAGCTGCTGGCGATCGACAAACCGGCCGGCACCGCGGTGCATGGCGGCTCAGGCGTCAGTTTTGGCGTCATCGAGCAGCTGCGCATGGCCCGGCCTCAGGCCCGTACGCTGGAACTGGTGCACCGGCTCGACCGCGAGACCAGCGGCATTTTGCTGGTGGCCAAGAAGCGCAGCGCGCTGAAAAACTTGCAGGAGCAGTTCCGGGACCGCGTCACCGGCAAGACCTACCTGGCCTTGGTTGCCGGAGTGTGGCCGCAACGCTTGAAGGTGTTGGACAAGCCGCTGCACAAGTACCTGTTGCCCGACGGTGAGCGCCGAGTGGCGGTGGTCGACAAGCAGCACCCGGACGCGATGGCGGCGCTGTCGCTGGTGCAGGTTGCCCGCGTTGCAGGGGGCTATTCGCTGCTTGAGGTCACGATCAAGACCGGCCGAACGCATCAGATCCGGGTGCACCTGGCCGACCAGGGCATGCCCATCCTCGGCGACGACAAATACGGCAACTTCGAGTTGAACAAGTCGTTGCAACGTGCCGGCACATCAGTAGCCCTGCGGCGCATGTTCCTTCATGCCTGGCGGTTACAGTTCCGTCATCCCGCCAGCGGCGAGCCGATCGTCCTGCAGGCTGAATTGCCGCCCGAACTCGTACTTTTCCTCGACCATGCCATTGCCAGCCTCGCATGACGAAACACGCCGGCCGCGCGCTGCCCGCCGCCGGGTGTTCGACCTGATCGCCTTTGATTGGGACGGCACCTTGTTCGACTCGACCGCCATCATCACCTGGTGTATTCAGGCCGCGGTGCGTGACGTCGGTGGCACCGTGCCCTCGGACCAGGCGGCATCGTATGTGATCGGCATGGGCCTGATGCAGGCGCTGGCCCACGCGGCGCCGGACGTGCCCCAGGAGAAATACCCGGAACTGGGTGCACGGTATCGCCATCATTACCTGGCGCGACAAGACGACATCAGCCTTTTCGACGGTGTATTGCCGTTGCTGGCCGAGCTCAGGCAGCGCAGCCACCACTTGGCGGTGGCCACCGGCAAGAGCCGCGCCGGGCTGGATCTCGCGTTGCGGACGGTGCAACTGCAGGGCCTCTTCGATGCTTCGCGCACGGCAGATGAAACTGCGGGTAAGCCGCATCCGCGCATGTTGCAGGAGCTGATGCGCGAATTCGGCCTGGAGCCGCAGCGGGTGCTGATGGTGGGAGACACCACACACGACCTGCAGATGGCACGAAATGCCGGTTGTGCCAGCGTCGCAGTCAGTTACGGCGCTCACCCGGTCGACGGATTTGCCGCATGGGATCCGCTGTTTGTCGCCCACTCAGTCGCGCAGCTGCGCGACTGGTTGATGGAAAATGCCTGAGCGCCGCCGGGCCGCTCCCAAGGCGCTTGTACCGCAGCCCGCAGGGCGAAGGTATTGCATTGACCGCCGCCGGGCCGCTCCCA
>CAZADK010000117.1:3758-5259 GCA_964483855.1 uncultured Rhodoferax sp. | reverse complement strand
GTACCGCAGCCCGCAGGGCGAAGGTATTGCATTGACCGCCGCCGGGCCGCTCCCAAGGCGCTCGTACCGCAGCCCGCAGGGCAAAGGTATGCAGGTGACCGGCGTGACTGATGCCATCGTCCTGTGTCCGTCGAGCGACCTGGTCGACAGCTCCCTTGCGGTGCCTTTCGACGTGGTGTATCAGGGGCAGATCAGTCGCGCATTTGCAATCCGTTATAGGGGCCAGGTGCATGCTTACCTGAACCGCTGCAGCCATGTGCCGATGGAGATGGACTATCAGCCGGACCGCTTCTTCGACCTGACAGGCCACTGGCTGATCTGTTCCACCCATGGGGCGATGTACCAGCCGCAAACCGGGACCTGCCAGGGCGGCCCCTGCCGAGGAGGGCTGGTGAAGATCGCCGTCGACGAGCACGATGGCGTCGTACGCTGGCATACTGCCCACAACCTGAAAACTGTTGAGTATTGACATGACCGAACCCACTTTAGACCCCGAACGCCCCGATGCCAGCTCGCAAGGCGGGACATACCGACCACCAGCGCAGGCCGTTCGATCGGATACCGGTCAGGCCGGCAAACCCGGATGGGAGCGGGCGACGCTGGAGAAACTGGCTTTTGCGGCGCTGGCAGAGCAACGGACAGCGCGGCGCTGGCGCAATTTCGTGCGCCTGGCCTGGCTGGCATTTTTTGCCACGCTGGTGTGGATTGCCGCCCAGCGCGGGGCGCCGATCACCGAGGTATCGACCCCGCACACCGCGATGGTGGAAATCAAGGGTGAAATCGCCTCTGGCGGCGAGGCCAGCGCCGAAATCGTGATCAATGCCGCGCGTGCCGCCTTCGAGGACAAGGGTGCGCAGGCCGTGGTGCTGCTGATCAATTCGCCTGGTGGCAGCCCGGTGCAGGCGGGCATCATCAATGACGAGTTGCGCCGGCTCAAGGCCATGCATGGCAAGCCGATGTACGCGGTGGTCGAGGAGACCTGCGTGTCGGCCGCCTATTACGTGGCGGTTTCCGCCGACCGGATCTTCGTCGACAAGGCCAGCATCGTGGGCAGCATCGGCGTGTTGATGGATGGATTCGGCTTCACCGGGCTGATGGACAAGCTGGGCGTGGAGCGGCGGCTCATGACGGCAGGCGAGAACAAGGGATTCCTCGATCCTTTCAGTCCCCAGACCGAGCGCCAGCGTGCCTTCACCCAGCAGATGCTGGACCAGATCCACAATCAGTTCATCGATGCGGTCAAGTTGGGCCGGGGCAGCCGTCTCAAGGAATCGCCGGACACCTTCAGCGGCCTGTTCTGGATCGGCCAACAGGCGATCGAACTGGGACTGGCCGACCAACTGGGCAGCCTGGACTTCGTGGCGCGCGAGATCGTCAAGTCGGAGGACATCATCGACTACACCCGCCGCGACAACCTGGCCGAACGGCTGGCCAAACGTTTCGGCGCGTCGATCGGATGTAGTCGCTGATGTCCTCCGACTTGACGATCTCGCGCGCCACG
>CAZADK010000117.1:3317-3748 GCA_964483855.1 uncultured Rhodoferax sp. | reverse complement strand
TGCGCTCGGTGTCCGCGTTCCGCTGAAACGCCGGCCGTAGAACGTTGCGGCGCTCTCTCAGCGGCCGATCGCAAAAACCGCTGGCGTGTGTTTGTCGGCGAAGACGCCGGTTTCTCTCCAATCGCGCGCCGCGCGGCACTTCACCCGGGCCTGCGGCAAGGTCAGCGCCATGCCAATGGCCAGCCGGGTCGATGGTGCCAGCGTCTGCAGCAGGGACTGCAGCATCGCGGCATTGCGATAAGGCGTCTCGATAAACAGTTGTGTCTGCCCGGTGGACACGGCCCGCTGCTCCAACTCGCGGATGCGTCCGACACGACCCGCCAGATCCTGGGGCAGGTAACCGACAAACGCGAAATCCTGTCCGTTCAGACCGCTGGCAGCCAGCATCAGCATCAAGGATATCGGCCCGACCAGAGGAACCACGGTCAGAC
>CAZADK010000117.1:1737-3307 GCA_964483855.1 uncultured Rhodoferax sp. | reverse complement strand
GTCAGGCCCAGCACATGTGCGGCGCGTACGACCGATGCACCCGGATCGGCGATGGCGGGCATGCCGGCTTCGCTGACCAGGCCGATGTCGTGCCCTTCCAGCGCGGGCGCGAGCATGCCGCGGGCATCGAAGTC
Source organism: uncultured Rhodoferax sp. (assembly GCA_964483855.1). GTDB lineage: Bacteria > Pseudomonadota > Gammaproteobacteria > Burkholderiales > Burkholderiaceae_C > CAISIP01. Next base: position 3,173 of record CAZADK010000117.1, on the reverse strand, counting down.
GCCCAGGTGGTCGCCCTTCTTGTGCAGTTCGCGCGGCAACTCCAGCAGTTGGAGTTGCTGCAACGGATGTGCCATTGGCGTGACGGAGCCGATTCGACCCAGGTAGGCGCGTGTCGTCTTGGCGTTTTCACAGATCCAGTGCCGCAGGCCCGCGGCCGCGCGGATCGTGGCATCGGGCAGCACCGCCTGCAATGCCACTGGCGCATCGCAGCCGAAGTCCAGTGGTGCCGGTACCAGCAGCAACCGGCCGTGCTTGCCTCCGGGCGTCATGTGGCGCCGGGAAACCGCAGACCGGCAGCACGCAACATGCGGCAGGTCCGGATCAGGGGCAATCCGATCAAGGCGGTCGGGTCGTCGCTGTCGATCGCTTCGAGCAACACGATGCCCAGGCCCTCGCTCCTGGCGCTGCCCGCGCAGTCGTAGGGTTGCTCAGCGTGCAGGTAGTCGTCGATTTCGGCATCGGTCAACGCGCGGAACCGCACCGTAACCTGGGCCAGATCCATTTGCCCGAAGCGGCGTTCGTTGCAGACAACCGCGACGGCAGTCTGGAACACCACAGTCTGGCCGCGCATGCGCCGAAGCTGTTGCACGGCCGCTGCATGGACCAGGGGTTTGCCCAACGCCTGTCCGTCCAGGTCCGCGACCTGGTCCGATCCGATCACCACCGCCTGGGGATGGCGCGCGGCCACGGCACGGGCCTTGGCCATGGCCAGCCGGCACGCCACTTGTTGCGGCCGTTCGCCAGCAAGCGGGGTCTCGTCCACCTCCGACGCGACGACGTCGAAGGGCATTCGGAGCCGAGCGAGCAGTTCGCGTCGATACGGAGAGGTCGATGCCAGAATGAGGGGAGGGGCGGGACAGGGCACATGGCGCGATTCTCTTACACTGGGCGCATGGACAAGCAGAACCCCCAGCGGCCCAGTTCGCACCTTGATGTGCGCGCGTTTGCGCGCAACGCTGGAAGCGCGGCAGGGACGGTTTCATTGCAGGAGTTCCCGCGCGTGGCCCCGGAATGCGTCGGTGGTGGTGCAGATGTGAGTGTGACTTGGTCGGTGCAAGGACAACTGCGTGGCGGCGACGGGCTACCCGCGGTGCCATGGCTGCACCTGCAGATTCACGGCGAACTTCCTTTGGTCTGCCAGCGTTGTCTTGAGCCGGTGCCGACGCCGGTCGAGGTGGACCAGTGGTTCCGTTTCGTGCCGGATGAAGACACCGCAGCTCAGCAGGATGACGATGCAGCCGAGGATCTGCTGGTCGAGTCGACCGAATTCGACCTTCGCGCGCTGGTTGAGGACGAACTGGTGCTGGCCTTGCCGCTGATTGCCAGCCATGCGACCTGTCCCAGGCCGCCTCGTTTGTCAGTGCAGGACGCGGGTTTTCAAGCGCCGACCGATGACCGGCCGCGGCCATTCGCGGCCCTGGCGCGGCTGCGGCAG
>CAZADK010000117.1:0-1727 GCA_964483855.1 uncultured Rhodoferax sp. | reverse complement strand
CTAGTTGCGTTATACTCGTGGGCTTCGCGCCAGTCAGGCGCATGTTGACCAATCCCGCATGGTGCAGCGCCTTGCCTGCGTGCCATGCCACAGCCAAGGAGCCGAAAATGGCCGTCCAGCAAAACAAGAAGTCTCCGTCCAAGCGTGGAATGCACCGTTCGCACAATGCCTTGAACGTTCCGGGCATCGCAGTGGAGCCGACCACCGGCGAGACCCACCTGCGCCACCATATCAGCCCGACCGGCTTTTACCGCGGGCGCAAGGTTGTGAAGACCAAGTCCGAAGACTGAATCGACGCCCGAGCCAGCAACCCGATGCTATTTGTCCGATAGCATCGGGTTTCATTTTGTCGGGTTGCGTCGCGTGCCCATGACAATTCCTGGTTCGTGCTGACACGATGACCACCGTTGCCGTCGATTGCATGGGTGGCGACCACGGCACCTCTGTCACTTTGCCTGCCTGCAGGCGCTTCCTGGACCATCACCCGCAGGCACGCCTCGTGTTGGTGGGGCTGGCGGACGCTCTGGGGGGATTCTCCGATTCGCGGGTGTCCGTCGTCACAGCCACCGAGGTGGTGGCGATGGGCGACTCGATCGAGGTGGCCCTGCGGCGCAAGAAGGACTCCTCGATGCGCCTGGCGGTGCAGCAGGTGCGTGACGGCCATGCCCAGGTGGCGGTTTCGGCGGGAAACACCGGCGCCCTGATGGCGATATCGCGTTACCTGCTCAAGACCTGCGATGGCATCGACCGCCCCGCGATCGCCACCCAGCTTCCGAACGCCCGTGGCGGCGCCACCACGGTGCTGGATCTTGGCGCCAATGTCGATTGCGCGGCCGAACATCTGTTGCAGTTCGCGGTGATGGGTTCGGCGCTGGTCTCGGCGCTGGGCGATGTCAGCCAGCCAACGGTGGGCCTGCTCAACATCGGCGAAGAGGTCATCAAGGGCAACGACGTCATCAAGAAGGCGGGCGAATTGTTGCGCGCGGCAGCCAGGGCCGGCGACCTGAACTTCGTTGGCAATGTCGAGGGCAACGACATTTTCAAGGGTGACGTCGACATCATCGTCTGCGACGGATTCGTCGGCAACGTGGCGCTCAAGGCCACCGAGGGTGTGGCAGCCATGATCGGCGGCTTCCTGCGCGCCGAGTTTTCCCGCAACGCCTTGACCAGACTTGCCGGGCTGGCCGCCTATCCGATATTGGCCGCGTTCAAGCGCCGTGTCGATCATCGGCGCTACAACGGGGCGGCATTGCTGGGATTGAAGGGGCTGGTTTTCAAGAGCCATGGTTCGGCCGACCAGTTGGCATTCGAGCACGCCCTGGCGCGCGCGTATGATGCGGCTCGTAACAACCTGCTCGATCGCGTTCAAGCACGTATTGCTCACGCCGCGCCCTTGTTGGCTGGTGCGGCGCCTGCTCCGTGACGGCGCGAACCGCTCCAAAACACCGATGAGACGATATTCCCGCGTCACCGGCACCGGCAGTTACCTGCCACCGCGCCGGCTGACCAACGCCGATCTGGCCGAACAACTGGCCACCCAGGGCATTGAAACCAGCGATCAATGGATCGTCGAGCGCACCGGCATCCGGGCCCGGCACTTCGCGGCGCCCGAGGTGTGCAGCAGCGACCTGGCTCTGCAGGCAGCCCGCCAGGCGATCGCGGCCGCCGGCCTGGACGCGCAGCAGATCGACCTGATCATCGTCGCCACCTCGACGCCCGACATGGTG
>CAZADK010000116.1:7167-9750 GCA_964483855.1 uncultured Rhodoferax sp. | reverse complement strand
CGGCCAGCGACTTCAACAAGGGCGAATACAAACACGTCGAAGGCAAACGCATTCTCGAACCGATCAAGGGCAAGTTGGCGCAGACGCTGGTCGAGATGGAGCAGGACGTCCAGAGCTCGATCAGCTACGCTGGTGGTCGCAAGCTGATGGACATCCGCAAGGTCAACTATGTCACGCTGGGTGGCGACAACGCAGGCGAGCACCTGCTGATGTAGTCCGCGCCGGCGTCTCGGTGCTGCGATGCGTCGCAGACCGGTGCGCCTCAAGCCGCATTTTGCTCCAGCAGGTCGCGCGTCAGGCCATGCAGCCGGCTGCCCGGCTCGACCAGCGCGTCGAGCACGCTGAAGTGGTTGAGCCCCGGCAGCGATTCGCACACCGGCACGGCCGTGCGGCCCCAGGCCTGTCGGATCAACTGGTTCTGGCGCTGGAATTCGGCGCTCTCGTCGCCGCCGCACACACTGTGCAGCAGACCCTGCGCCGGCCGCGGCAGCCAGGCTGGGCTGGCCCGCAGAGCGTCAGCCGGCGTCAGCCGAAGCGACTCCCGCAGGAAGGGCGTGTTGCGGATCGACTCCAGCTCATGCAGTCCGGAGATCGACACCGCATTGCGCACCAGGTCATGCGGCAGGTCAGCGGCATAGGCCGCCCAGTGGCAGGCCAGCAGCATCGCAGCCAGGTGTCCACCGGCCGAATGCCCGGCCACCGTGATGCGCGCCGGATCGCCGCCGTATTGTTCGATGTTGCGCCAGGTCCAGGCCAGGGCCTTGACCATCTGCATCGTGATATGGGGCACGGTCACCGGATGTTCGGCACTGCCCGGACACAGGGCGTAGTTGGGAACCACGACACAGGCGCCGGCCTGCGTGAAAGTCGGTGCTACAAACGCGTGGTCGGACTTGTCGAGCGAACGCCAGTAGCCGCCATGCAGGAAGACCAGCACCGGTGCCTTGCCGGCTGCATCAACCAGGTCGCCGGCCGGCGCCGCCTGGAACACATCGAGGTTTTCCCCGTCCCCCAGCCCATAGGGAATGTCGAGCTGGCAGCCCGGTAGCTGGCGCGCCGAAATCGAGCGAACCACCCAGGTTGAAAGATAACCCGCGAAGTCCGGCACCAGGGCGCGGTTGTTGTACATCGCGTCGAACCATGCCGGACTTGACCCCTTTGCCATCGTGAACCCCCTCGGACTGGATGACAACCATTGTCACCCGGCCTGGCGACCGGCAACCTCGATATCGGCGCAACCTTTGATCGGCAGGCCGGCATGCGGCGCGAGGCCTATTTCAGTTCACCGAAACGGCTCTGGTATTCGGTCATCAGCTTGCCCAGCAACTCCGCCAGCCGCCGCGCGGCGTGCGGGCTCATGACAACCCGGTGCTCCAGCGCGATCTCCATTTCCGGGTTGACGCGGTCCCAATTGGAATTGAAGCCGAAGTTGATGACGACCTCTTCCTTCGTGCTGTTCGCATTGGCAAAGTTGACGTAGCTGCTCTTGAGTTGCTCGACGCCGAACTTCACGCGCGCGGTCGCACCGGGTGGCGGCTTGACCTCAAACACCGGCGCCTCGGGTTCCGTGGTCTTCTTTTCCCTGCCTGTGCCTGCCGTGGCCATCACATGCTCCTGAACGGATTCAAAATCGATACTTGATGCGCCGCCTGCCCGCAAGCGCGATCGTGGTCAGTCCCAGCACCAGCATCAGCCAGTGCGCGGGCTCGGGGATCGCACTCACGCTGACTGTGGCGTAACGGGAGAATCTGTCGTCGCTCAATCTGTCGTCGCTCAAATCGAACTCGGGCAGTTCCTGGCTCGCCAGACCATGAAAATGCACCTGCGTCGGTGTACCAAGGGGAACACTGGCATCGATCGTGAAAGCGGCATGCAAGGTAACCGGCTGCTCGAGCGCAAGGGTTCCAAAGGGCAAGAAAAAGCTGGCGGAAAATTGCCCGGGCTGATCGACGACCAGTGGGTTGACGACCCCCTCCATTGGCGCGATCGCCGCAAGGGCCTGCATGGCATCGAGCAGGTTCACAGGCGCATCGCTACCGTACTGCAACGACGAGGCGTTCTGGTCGAATGTCAGCTGGCCAGGAGCGTAGTCGAGCCACATGTCGAAGCTCACCAGGTTGTAGAGCGCCGAGAAATCCATGGTGAAACGCGTGAACACCGTGCTGCCGGGGAGCCCGTAGGGGTTGTTGACGCTGACCGGCAGCACCTGCGCCGCGGTATCCGCGTGCGCCGCAGTCGTCGCAGCGCCCAAGGCCAAAGCCAGCGCCGCGCAGGCGATCACCCGTCTTCCTAATCGAAACATATCGGTCTCCCAGAACATGAAATTTTCAAGCGGTCACCACCGCCCCGCGTGCCAGTTTGGGCTACGGAAACGGTGGCCGCAATGGCCGCAAGGGCATCGGTCATGAGGATGCCGGCACAAACAGCCGCCAATTGTTGGACTCCACCTTGGGCTGCAATGTCTGCCCGGTCAGCCAGTCACCCAGCCAATCGGCTGAATCGGATGGCGCCCCGGTGCGCACGACACCGGCGCCAGCGGCATTGGCGGAAACTGCCTGCGTCGCTACCGGCGCTGTCTCGCCG
>CAZADK010000116.1:0-7157 GCA_964483855.1 uncultured Rhodoferax sp. | reverse complement strand
TGTGACAGGTTGGCGGCGAGCTGCTGGCGCTGCTTCAGGTCGACCCACCGCAAGTCCAGTGGCAAGGGGTCGCGGGCCAAGGTCGAGATCCGGAAGTCGAGCGCCAGGTTGCCGCCGTCCGGGGCCCGTGCCAGCAAACGACCCAGGTCGAGCCTTGCACCCCCCTGGATATTCGTGACCATGCTGACGCTATCCAGCGCCTGTCCGTCCAGTTTCAGCCCAACCAGTTGCAGCAGGTCTGTCGAATAGTTCAGTTGCAACTCGATGCCAGCAAGATCGCCCGTCGGAAGTTCGACCGCCACCGTGACGATGGCGCCGGCCGTGGCATCGCGGGTGACCACAGGCACGGACGTCTGCCCCTGGCCGGCCAGCTCCTGCGCGGGCGCCGCCTGCTGTCCGACCGGCATTGCCGCCACATGCAATTGCGTCGGAATGACGGCAGCAACCGGCGCCGGCGCAAGGAGAGCGGCGAGGTCAACCTTCGCCACATGCACTTGCGTCGGAACGACGGCAGCAACCGGCGCTGGCGCAAGGGGAGCGACGAGGTCAACCGCGCTCGCTGCGCTTGCAACCGCTGGCGACGACCCGGACAGGTGGGGCACGCCATCGAAATCCGAAACCACTGGCGCAGGCTTGGGCGCGACATAGGCATCTGGTGCAGCGGCCAGGACGGCGCGCAGTGCGGTCGCCGCCACCGGCGCCTGGCCCTGGACCGGGATGTCGGGAATCACGCTTTGCGGCACGCCCGCGATTTTTTGCGACAGCATCCGCACATCGAGGCTGGACAGGCTGCTGTTGCCGTCGACATTGCCGACCACATAGGGGTCCAGCAATGGATAGGCGGAGAAGCCGCTATCGACACGGATCAGCACGCGCTGGATCGCTTGCACGTCCGCCGACGTGTATTGCCCATCCCCATTGGCGTCACCCGCATAGGCCACGACATGCAGACCGTCGTCGTCCAGCGCACTCGTCACTGCTTCGTTGCCCCCAAGCACGATGTTGCCCAGGTTGAGCAGGTGGCTGGCGCCATAGGGCGCATCGACCGGCACGCTGGCCAGGATGCGCACGATGTCGGCCGCAGCCGACCCGAGCCCGGAGATGCCTGTCACGGTGACAGCCAGGTGACCAGGCCCGCTGGTGTCGGCCACGACGGCTGTGCTGCCCGGCACGGCGAGCGCAACGCCGGAGACGAACAGCAGCGAAGGATCGTAGTCCAGCGTGAAGCTGATGCTCGTCACACCTTGCGCATGGCTGACGCGCACCGGGATGCCTCCGGCCGAACCGGTCGGGCGCGCTTCCTGGCCCGGGCCACGGGCGAATTCGCCCACGCTCAGGATGGCAGTACCGGTGCCGCCTTGCACGGACGCAACGAAGTTGCCACCGGCCAAGCCGGCGTCATCGCCGTCGAGCACCCGACCCAGGGTGTCGGTGAACCCGTCGGTACGGCCCTCCAGGGTCAGGGAATGATCGGCGCCGTCGAGCACGCCGTCGGTCCTCGGATTGCCGGACTTGATGAAGGTGTAGCCCTGGCCATCTTCGTGCAACACGATGCTGCCGGCAACGGGTCGGCCGGATGCGTCGCGCAGCACCGCGTCGGCAGCGCCCAGTGGGACCTCGCCACCCTGGCCATCGACCAGGTTCAGCCGCGTTGCATCGATCGGGCGATTGAAGCGCACGTCGTAACCGGTGCTGGTGGGCGTCATCGCCACGACACGCAGCAGATCGGGGTCGAGCGCGACCTCAAAGGCCAGCTGTGACTGGCCTTCATCGTCATCGGTCACCGACACCGTGAACGCGACGGAGGACTCGGCATCGAGGTAAGCAGGAACCCAGCTGATGACACCGGTGGCCGGATCGATGCTGGCACCCTCGGGACCATCGACCAGCGCAAACGTCAGGCTGTCGGCCTCGACATCGTGGGCCTGCACCTGCAACTCAAACGGCTGACCGGCGACCGCCGTGGCGCCCTCGACCGTGTCGATGGTGGGCACCGCGTTGGCCACATTGACGTCGAGCGTGGATGAGCCGCTCTCGCCGGTGTTGTCGGTGACCGTCACCACAATCTGGTAGATGCCGTTGTCACCATAGGCGTGGCTTGCAAATACCGCGCCGGCGCCGTTCAGGGAATCGACCGATTCGAAAACGGTCATGGTTCCGTCACCCCAGTCGATGCTCGCACTGAAGGCTTCGTCGAAACCAGGGTCGGAGAAGTTGGCCAGCTCCGCATGGAACTCGACACCCTCGACGGCGTCAATTCCATCGGCGCCAGTGACCCTGGGTGCCACGCCAAGCACGTTGACCTTGAAGCCCATTTCCGCTTCGCCGCCGTCCGAATCGACCAACATCAATACGCCCTGATGCACGCCGACGCTTCGGAACACATGGGTCGCGTAGACGCTGCCGGTGCCCGTGCCCTCGCTGATCACCAGCACCGGATCGGCATCGACCTGGTTCTCGCTCCAGCGCACGCCGGCCACATGGGTGTCGAACAGGCCCGGATCGAAGTATTCCATGCGCAGCTCGAACAGCTCGCCCTGCGGGATCTCCATGCTGTTGTCCAACTCGAACAAGGTCGGCGCCACGTTGTGGACCGTCACACTGAAGCTGCCCTCGCCGATGCCGCCATTGCCGTCCTCGACGGTCACGCTGGCCTGGTAGACGCCGTCCATCGCGTAGGTATGCATGCCAGCCAGGGCGCGATCGGCACCGCGGCCCGAAATATCCAGTGTCTCGACCGTGCCATCGCCCCAGTCGACCGTTGCCGTGAAGCTGTTACCGAGTCCCGGATCGAAGAAGGACGGATACAGGCTGGCTGTCTGCTGGCCCCCGTCGAGGGCCGCGGCACCCAGAGCGAAGGCCCCCTCAATCACGAACTGCTGCGCGAAGTTCACGCTGCCGCCCTCGGGGATCTCGACATCGGCCAGGCCAAACAGCACCGGCGCCACGTTCTGGACGTCGACCAGGAAGCTGTCCTGTGCGAGGCCACCGTCCTCGTCCGACGCGCGCAGCGTCACCTGATAACTGCCCAGCGCGCCATAGGAATGGCGCAGGTTCTGCAGGATGTAGGCAGTGCCCCGCTCATCCGCCGGGTCGAAGAACACATCGGAGCTCGATGTGCCATCGCCCCAGTCGATTTCCAGTGTCACCACATCGCGTAAGCCCGGATCGGACAGCAAGACGGACTCGAGCGAGATTTCGGCGCCTTCGTCGATCGCCAGATCGTCACCCGCTTCGAGCACCGGATCGGCATTGTCGACCAGGACCGCAACCGACAGCGGGTAGACGCTGGTTTCATGGAAGTTGTCATAGACCGAGAACGCCAGGCTGTAGGCCCCCTGATCGGGCGCGACAAACTCGAACAGGTTTCCTTCCCCAAATTCAACCACGTTGCCGTCGCCGTCGGTCAGGGTCCAGGAGCCGCTGAAACGCCCCGCTTCGTCATGCCCGTCCGTCGCCGTGGCCGATCCGACAAAGGACAGGGTCTGGCCTTCGAGCAGGTCCTCGGTATCGGGCAGCAGCACCGAAAGCTGCGCCAATTGCTGATTGCCGAAATCGTTGCCGGTGGAGATCTCGCCACCGGCGCTGAAGGTGACCAGGCGCACGCCCACCGGGCCCGTGCCGTCGCTCTCGGAGCCCTGCGTCGGCACGGCGCCGGCAAAGGGGATCTCGACGATGCGCGGCAGCGCATTGCCGCCCTGCGCGGATTGGCCCGCGCTGCTGAAACCCAGGGCGCCGCTGATGAAGGTCGGCATTCCTGCCGAAGTGCTTCCCAGCTTCGCGAACGAGGTCACCGAACTGCCGAAAAAGGTGAAGCTGCGCGTGAAGACGTTCACCTCCGAACGGGTCTCGAGCCCGGTCGCCACCTGCAGTACCTGGTCCACGCCCTGGGCCACGCTGCGGAACTCGATCCGGTTGGAGCCATTGACATGGGCCGACACGCGGTTGGCCAGGCCGGCGCCCGACAACAGCGCATTGAGATCGCCCACCAGGTTGGCAATACCGGAGTTGTTGGCGGCGATCGCGTCGGTGAGCAGGATGCTGCCGATCGCCACGTCATTCAGCGTGAAACTGACGCGCGCGTCGCGCACCGAGTAGGTGTCGGTCCGGCGCAGCGCCACGCTGCCGAGGAAGAAGGAGCTGCTGTAGTTGCTCAAGACCGAGCTGGTCAGGACATTGTGGGTGCCACCGTCGGCCAAGTCCGCGCTCGGCAATGCAAAGTCCGCCGTCACGACCGCCGGCACGGTCGGCATCTGCTCGATGCTCTTGAAGGCGTACTCGCCGTTGGCATCCGTGAACGTGAATTGCTCGCCGGCATCGAGCCAGTTGTTGCCGTTCGTATCGAGGAACAGCTTGACACCATCGACCACTCCCTCGGCCGGGACAAACAAGTCGTCCCCACCCTCGCCAAAGTAGATGAATGCGGGGTCTTGCACACCATTGCCATTGGCGTCATCGAACTTGACGCCGTAGATGGCGTTGTCGACAAAGGTGATGTCAAAGCTGGTCGTCGCCGAGCGGCCGCGGGAATCCCACAGGGCACCGCTGCCATCGTGGGCGGTAACCGTGATGCGCGCGGTTCCGGTGAAGTTCTTCAGGCGCTGGAACACCAGCTCGGTGCCGTCGAGCGACACCTGCAGGTTCTGCTGGTCGCTGCTGGCCTCAAGCCAGATGGTGTCGGTCTTGGTGTCGGATACCCCTACGTGCACGGGTGCCACCACCCGGTCGACTGTACCGGTCAGGATGCCCGTATTGCCGAAGCCGGAAGAATCGACCAAAGCGGTGCCGCGCAGTTCGTTGAGCTGCCAGTGACCGACCAGGCCCGTGCTGTTGGTGGGTACAAGCCTCGCCATGTCGGCAACGATATCTGCCTGGGACCGCGCGATATTCCAAAGCCGTACTTCGTCGAGCTGGCCACGCAAGGGCGTGTAAGACGTGCTCGACTCGAGGGTCTGGCCAAACAGCAGCGGCGAGGTATGTGCCACCGTGTTCTGGTTCCTGACCTGGTTGGCAGCCACGCCCACCAGTTTGCCGTCGATGTAGACCTCCATGCGCCCGGTATTGCGGTCCAGCACGCCCGCAAAGTGGTACCACTTGCCGGTCTCGATGGAACCGGCCGGCGTGTTGGCGTAACTCTGGTAGCCGTCGGCAGACGCCGAAGTGAAATGCAGATAGCCGTTGTTGTTGACCCAAAGGCTCAGGCTGCGCGTCGTGGAACTGCCCGCGCCGTCGCCCTTCTGGATCACCGGCATCCAGGCGTTGGCAAAACTGTCCACCTTCAGCCAGGTTTCCAGCGTGATGGTCTTGTTCAGCGAAGCCAGGCTGGCAGTGTGGGTGATGCTGACGCCATCACTGCCGCCATTCATGGCCAGCGCACCGGGTGTGGTGCCCTGGTTGGCGATCTCCGTGAGCACCGGCGCCAGGTTGGCGACATATTCGACATCGACGCCGATATGCTGGCCCAGGGCAAAACCCAGTGCCTCGCCCCCGTAGACCGAGACCGCCGCGATGCCCGAGCCTGCATCGACCCTGAGCGCCAGCTTGCCGTCTTCATAGGCCAGGTGCAGGCCGCCGACCAGGCTGGTTGCGGACTCGGCCAGGGCCGCGCCGCGCGCGGCATTGAATGCCTGCAGGACCTGTTGTGCCAGGTCGTCGGGCCCGGTGTTGCCGGCGGTGTCCCCGGTCGCCCAGCCGATCTCGACCCAGGAGCGTTCGCTGCTGCCGGCTTCGATCAACTGCACGCGCAAGGCCAGATCGGCCGTCAATTGACCGCTCGATGGCAGCCCCGCGTCGGCGACCAGCGCCGCCGTACCGGAGCGGGCTTCGAGCGCCGGTACGAAGAGGTCATGCGCGCGGTTGTCCAGCGGATTGCCAGTCAAATCCAGCACCCGCAGTTGCGGCAGCACCGGCTCGATCTTGCGCAGCAACACGCTGTCGGCCGCGGCCAGACCGGCTCCGGCCTGGTTCAGGAACACATCGAGCTTGAGTCCGTCGATCGCCGTCGGGTCCGCGCTGACGTTCACAACACCGATGCTCTCGAAGCGCTTGCCGCCGAGCACGACGTCGCCGGCGGGTGCCTGGCTCTGGTCGAACACCTTGACCAGCCCGGGCGGGCGCACGAACATCGCCTCGCCGTTGGCCAGCGTGAGGGCCTTGCCCTGGTAGGTAACGCCATCGACACCGGCACTGGCGGTGAAGGCCTGCGTGTTCTCGGGAATCAGCGTGGCGTAGACGCCGTAGGCCGCCAATTCCGACAAGGCGTCCTTGACACCGTCGCCGAACACGGCCTCGTTGCCAAAACCACCCTGGCGCAGGACTTCCTCGAATCCGAGCAGGCCCATGCCCAGCTTCGGTGTTTCCAACGCTTGGCCAGTCAGGTTGGCAACGAGCACCAGGTCGAAACCGGCAAAGGCACTCACCAGGCCTGGAATGCCACCGTCCACACGCACCACGGCCATCACCGCATCGTCTGGCGCCTGGTCGAACATCGATGCGTTGAACAGTTGCTGTGCATCGACACCCAGCAAGCCGTAGCCCGATGCCCCACCCACCAGGCCCGGGATGTACGGCGTCAGCTCCCCGCCGCTGATATGCACGTTCTGCTCGCGCGCGCCATCAAATATCTGGGCCTTTGCAAACACGCGCGGCTCGATCGTCGGAATGACAACGCTGCCGAAGAACAGATCGATCGTCTGGTAGCTGACCTCGCTGAACTCGAAACTGCCGGCATTGGAGCCCAGTATGAAGCGACCCTGGGCACCGGATGTGGACCCGCTGCCACCCTGGGTATGGACAAAGGTGTCGTCGCCCTCGACCACGGAACCGAACAGCTTGACCGTGCCGCCGGCGCCGCCGCCACCGGTGCCGCCGGTGCCACCGGCACCACCGCTGGCACCGGTGCCGCGGTTGTGGCCGTTGCCGCCCCTGCCACCGTCATTGCCAAAGAAACCGCCGTCCTGCCCGTTCTGTCCGGCACTTCCCGAAAAGCCCGAACTTCCCGCTGTTCCAGCCGAGCCGGATTGGCCCGAGGCCCCGTCGCCACCACGGGCCGCGAAGGATGCGTCCGTGACGATGATGCGCCCCAGCGCGGTGATCTCGATCGCGCCACCGCCACCGCCGCCCGCGCCGCCCACCCCACCGAAGCCACCGCTACCGCC
>CAZADK010000115.1:9575-9759 GCA_964483855.1 uncultured Rhodoferax sp. | reverse complement strand
GGAGAGATTGAAACCGGGCTTGGAATCTACCTGTGCCATGGCCGCATCATTTGGACGATGACGCGGATGCGGCGGCGCCGGCCAACGCGCCAGGGGGCATGGGCACGGCAGCACCCCCCACCGCCCTGGGCTGGTAGACCGTGACCTTCTGGCCGGCCGTGAGCACATGCACGCCAGCCACCAC
>CAZADK010000115.1:0-9565 GCA_964483855.1 uncultured Rhodoferax sp. | reverse complement strand
GCATGCCCGGTGCCAAACCGGACGGCAACCACAACCTGGTTGCCGTCAGCCGCCACGACCTGCACCGGCTGGCGCCGCAGGGCGATCGCGGCGGGCTCCAGCACCCAGACGGCGGAGCCGCCGTTGTCATGCCACAACGCGCTGGTCGGAAGCATGATGGCCTGCTGGCCCTTGGGCGACAGAGCCTGCGGGCTCACGGTAACGGTCGAGCCCAACGGCAGCCGGACGGCGGGATCGAGCGCCAGTTTGACCTGATAAGTGCGTGTCACCGGATCGGCCAGAGCACCTTTTTCGCGCACCGCGCCTGTCAACACAGTGTCGCCGGCCCATTGCCGAACCGAAGCCTTGCTGCCCAGCGGCAGCTCGGCAACGCTGCCCTCGGGCACCGCAAACACCACGTCGAGCGGACCGTCCTGGGCGATCCGCACCACCGGTGCGCCGACCGCCACGACCTGGCCAGGCTCCGCGTCGACCGCAGTCACAACGCCGGAGGCAGAAGCCAGCAAACGGGTGTAAGCGGATTGGTTGGACTGTGCGTCGAGTTGGGCACGAACCTGCGCGACCTGCGCTTGCGCCGCATCGAGCGCCGCCTGGCGCCGATCGAGTTCGACGCCACTGATGAAGTTCTGGTCCCGCAGCGTCCTGGAGCGCTGGAACTCGGCCGCTGCCAGGTCCCGGTTCGTCTCTGCGGCATTGAACTGGGCCCTCACCGCGTCGATTGCCAGCTTGAAATCCTGGGGATCGAGTTGCGCCAGCAATGGGAATGTACGCATGGTGAACCGCTCAGACGCAAGCGGAATTTATTAATGACTACCGGGTCATTAATCTAGGAGATGAACCGGACTTTGTCAAGCGACAATGCCCGCGTGAACAGCGCGCTGCACCCTTATCGGCCCCCGTCCGAGCACTACGAAAACTTCCCGGTCGCGTCCTGGTTCTGCCCGCCGCGGCTGCGGCCGCCGATAGCGGCGATCTACTGGTTTGCGCGCACGGCAGACGATATCGCCGATGAAGGCACGGCTAACGCAGACAGCCGGCTGACCGATCTGGCCCAGTTCCGGGACGACCTGCAACAGGTCGGCCGGGGCGCGCCCGACTCGGGACGCTGGAGCGACGTGTTCAAGCCGTTGGCCCGCATGATCCATACCTTCAGGCTGCCGCCAAGCGAACTCGCACAATTGCTCGATGCCTTCGAACAGGACGTGCGTTTCACCGCCGAGCGGCGGCGTTATCGCGACGATACTGAACTGATCAACTATTGCGCCCGCTCGGCCAATCCGGTCGGCCGACTGCTGCTGCATCTGTATGAGGTGCATGACCCCATATCACTGCAACGCAGCGACCAGATCTGCACCGCACTGCAGCTGATCAACTTCTGGCAGGATCTGCGCCGCGACATCGCCCGAGGGCGCTGGTATCCGAGTCAGGAACAGATGATCCGCCATGGCGTGCAGGAAGCCGAGCTGCAACGGGACGCACCGTCTGCGGCGGCCGCACGCCTGGTCGCGGCCGGTTGCGACTCCGCCCGTGCGCGCATGCTCGCCGGTGCGCCGCTGGCCCGCCAACTGCCCGGGCGCGCCGGTTGGGAGCTGCGCCTGGTGGTGCAGGGTGGGCTGCGTATCCTCGACAAGATAGCTGCCATCGACCATGCGACCTGGCGCCAGCGGCCTCGCATCGGCAAGGCCGACCTGCCGCTGTTGCTGTGGCGCGCCTGCCTGCCGTCGCCAACCCCGCGGACGCGAGCGTGAAACCCCAGGACTATGTCCAGCAAAAAGCTGCGGCCTCGGGCAGCAGCTTCTATTACGCCTTCTTGTTCCTGCCGGCGCCCCGGCGTGCGGCGATCACCGCGTTCTACGCCTTTTGCCGCGAAGTCGACGATGTCGTCGACGACATGGTGGACCCGGGCGTGGCCGCCACCAAGCTCGCCTGGTGGCAATCCGAAGTGGCGCAGGCGTTCGCGGGCCAGCCCAGCCATCCCGTGATGCAGGCGCTGACACCTTTGGCGGGCGAATTCGGCATCGAGCCGCGGCATCTGCTGGCCGTCATCGACGGTTGCCAGATGGACCTGCAGCAAACCCGCTACCTGGACTACGCCAATTTGCAGCGCTATTGCCACCTCGTCGCTGGCGTCGTGGGTGAAGTGGCAGCCCGCATCTTCGGCCAGACCGAGGCCAGCACCACCGCCTACGCACACAAGCTCGGACTGGCCCTGCAACTGACCAACATCATCCGCGACGTCGGCGAGGATGCGATGCGGGGCCGCATCTACCTGCCGGTCGATGAACTCCAGCGTTTCGACGTCAAAGCCCACGAGATACTCAAGCGCGATTGCACACCGGAGTTCCAGCAACGTTTCCTGCGCCTGATGCGGTTCCAGGCGCAGCGCGCGCACGGCCTGTATGACGAAGCTTTCGCGCTGCTGCCCGCACCGGATCGCCGCGCCCAGAAGCCGGGCCTGATGATGGCCAGCATCTACCGCACCTTGCTGCGCGAAATCGAGCGTGACGACTTTGCGGTGCTGCGCCAGCGTGTCAGCCTGACTCCGCTGCGCAAGTTCTGGCTGGCCTGGCGGGTGCAGGCGCTCGGACGTGTCTGACCCACGGTCCGCCTTGGCAGCGGGCCTACGCACTGCCGTCATCGGTGCCGGCTGGGCTGGCATGGCCGCCGCAGTCTGCGCGCAGGACGCCGGTCATGCGGTGACAGTCTGGGAAGCCGCCCGCACCTGGGGCGGACGGGCGCGCGCACTGGACCTGCAACTGCCCGGTGGTCAAACCGTTCGGCTGGACAACGGGCAGCATATCCTGATCGGCGCGTATCGCGACTGCCTGGGCCTGATGCGCCGGGTCGGCCTGGATCCGGCGCAATTGCTGCTGCGCCTGCCGCTGGAGCTGCGTTTCCCCGACGGGAGCGGCATCGGTTTCCCCAATTGGCCAGCGCCGTTCGACGCGCTGGCCGGCATCCTGGGCGCGCGCGGCTGGCACTGGGCAGACAAGCTGGCGCTGGCGCGCGCGGCCACGCGCTGGCGCCTGGCGCAGTTTCGCTGCCCGGCCGACTGGTCGGTCACCCGCCTGTGCCAGGGCTTGACACCACGCGTGATGGCCGATCTGGTGGAGCCCCTGTGCGTGTCGGCGCTCAACACGCTGGCGGCCGACTCCAGCGCACGGGTGTTCCTGCGGGTCATGCAAGACGCCGTGTTCGGCGAGCGCCAAGGCTCCAATCTGCTGCTGCCGCGCGCCGACCTGTCCGCGCTTTTTCCGGCTGCGGCCGCACGGTGGCTGGCACAACAGGGTGCGCAGCTGCACCAGGGCACGCGAGTACGGCAACTGGCCTACGACGGCCGGCACTGGCGCGTCGACGGTGCGCCATTCGAGCGGGTCATCCTGGCCACTGCGGCGCACGATGCGGTGCATGTGCTGCAGGCCAGCCTGGCACATGTGGATGCGCCGACAGCATCTGCCATGCGGCGCTGGATCGACACGACGGCCAACCTGCCGCACGCCGCCATTGGCACCGTATATGCGTGGGCCCAGGGCGTTGCACTGGCCCGTCCGATGCTCGCCCTGCGCAGCGGACCCACCGCCGACGCCCTGATGCCGGCCCAGTTCGTCTTCGATCGCGGTCAGTTGGGCGGCCCGCGCGGCCTGCTGGCCTTCGTTGTCAGCGCCAGTGAGGGTGATCGCGGCACGCTCCAGTCGCAGGTGCTGGTGCAGGCGCGGCGCCAGCTCGGCCTGCAGTTGCAGTCCGTGGGCACTGTGATCGAGAAACGCGCGACACTGACCTGCACGCCGGGCCTGCTGCGCCCACCCATGGCCATTGCGCCCGGCCTGCTGGCCTGCGGCGACTATGTGGACGGGCCTTACCCGTCTACGTTGGAAGGCGCGGTGCGCAGCGCCTTGGCGGTCACTCGATCACCAGCTTCTGGGACGTGACCACATTGCGCCAGGCACGGTAGTCGGCCTCGATGAAAGCCCCCAGCAAGGCCGGTGAGCCCGGCGCCGGCTCCACCGCATCGCTCTTGAACCGCGCCAGCACGTCGGGCATGGCGACGATCTGGTTGATGGCCCCGTTGAGCTTGTCCACAATGGCCGCAGGTGTTCCCGCCGGCGCCATGATCGCGAAATAATTCACCACGTCGATACCGGCCAGGCCCGACTCGGCCATGCTGGGCACGTCGGGCAAGGCCGGCGACCGTTTCGCGCTGGTGACCGCCAGCGGTTTGACCCGGCCGTCCTTGATGAACGGCAACAACGCGGGAATGGTGCCGGTGACCAGCTGGACCTGGTCGGACAACATGTCCAGCGTGGCAGGTGCGACGCCCCGATAGGGAATATGGGTGATGAAGGTGCCGGTGCGCGACTTGAGCAACTCCAGCACCAGGTGGTTCACGCCGCCGGCACCCGCCGAGCCGTAGTTCAGCGCGCCAGGGCGCCGTTTGGCCAGCTCCACCAGCTCGCGCATGTTGCTCACGGGTAGCTTGGTGTTGGTGGCCCAGACCAGTGGCCCGGTGGCGATCATGCCCACCGGCACGAACTGGCGCAGCGGGTCGTAACCGGCACTGGGCAGCGACGCGGCAACCGTCGTGAAGGGCGAGGCGACCAGCAGCAAGGTATAACCGTCCGGCGCCTGTTGCGCCACATGCTGGGTCCCGATCGCACCCGACGCGCCGGCCCGGTTCTCGACGATGAAGGTTCCGCCGAGCACCTCCCCGAGCTTTTGCGCCACCAGGCGACCCATCGCATCGGTGCCGGCACCGGGCGCGAACGGCACAACGATACGCACCGGGCGCTCCGGCCACGCCGGCTGGGATTGCGCACCGGCAAGGCCGGCGCCCAGGACAAGACTGGCAAACACGGCTCCGAGGCGGGTGGCTCTTATCAGGAACGATCGTTTCATGGTCGGGGCATCCAGTAGCGGGAAAAATGGGCAAGCGGCGCACGGGCGCGCAAGCGTCCGTGGATCATTGTGCGGCGATTACATGGCACTGCCATGACAACCGGAACTCAGCCGGAGTCGGCCAGCAAGGTACACAGCTGGCGCAGGTCGGTCACGCTGGCATGGGGTTGTGCCTCATGCTGCCAGTCGTGTCCGCCACGATTCACCCACACCGTCTGCATGCCGGCGTTGAGCCCGCCCAGCACGTCGAGCGCCGGATCGTCACCGACATGCAGCACCTCATGGGGCGCGACGCCGGCGGCTTGCGCGGCCGCATGGAAGATCCGTACATCGGGCTTGCCCACGCCAAAGACATGCGCGCTCATGTTAGCCGCGAAATGCCGGCCGATACCAACCCGGTGAATGTCGGCGTTGCCGTTGGACACCGCCACGATAGGGTAACGCGCGGCCAGGTAGACCAGCGCCGGCAAGGCGTCGTCGTACAGCTGCACCTGCATGCGGCACTCGAAAAAGACGTCGAACGCGGCCTGCGCCAACCCCACGTCCTCACCGCTTTGGCGCAGCGCGGCCCGCAGGCTCTCCAGGCGCAACACGCTCATGTTGTGGCTCAGGTCAGGGTTGCCGCGCACCACCTCCTGGCGCAAGGCCTGCCGGCGCGCCGGGTCGGCAAACACCGCAGCCGCGGCTGGCGCTCGGGGCTGCAGGAAGTCCAGCATCTGCGCCTCGGCACGGGTGATGACGGGCCAGATCGGCCACAAGGTGTCGTCCAGGTCCAGGCCAATGGCCTTGATGCGCGAAATATCCAGCATAGCCGCGGGAGAATACAGCATGACCGAACCCCGATTCCAAGCCGAACCAACCTACACCCATGGACAGGCGGCGCGTTGCGCCATCCTGTACTGCAACCTGGGAACACCCGACACGCCGACGACCCCGGCGGTACGGCGCTATCTGGCCGAATTCCTCAGCGATCCGAGGGTGGTCGAGATACCGCGGTTGTTGTGGATGGTCATCCTGCACGGCATCATCCTGCGTTTTCGGCCCGCCAAGTCGGCGGCCAAATATGCCAGCATCTGGACCGAGGCCGGTTCACCGCTGCGGGTCTGGACCGAAAAGCAGGCGTTGTTGCTGCAGGGCTGGCTGGCGCAACGCGGCCACCCGGTGCTGGTGCGCCACGCGATGCGTTACGGCCAGACATCGATCGCGCAACAGCTCGATGCGCTCAAGGCCGAGGGCGTGACCCGGGTGCTGGTGTTACCTGCCTACCCGCAGTTTTCAGCCACGACAACTGCCAGCGTGTTCGACGCGGTCTACGCCTGGGCGGCGCGCACGCGGCTGATCCCCGAGTTGCGCTTTGTCAACCACTATCACGACGATGCCGCCTACATCGAGGCGCTGGTCAAGCACATCCGCCGTCAATGGCAGACCCACGGCCGAGGCGACAAGCTGGTGATGAGTTTTCACGGCGTGCCCCAGCGCAGCCTGCTGCTGGGCGATCCCTACCACTGCGAGTGCCACAAAACCGCGCGGCTGCTGGCCGAGCGGCTGGGGCTGGCGCGGGACGCCTACATGGTGACGTTCCAGTCCCGTCTGGGTCGCGCCAAGTGGCTGGAGCCGTATACCGAGCCCAGCCTGATCGAACTGGCGCGCGCGGGCACCGCGCGGGTCGACGTCGTGTGCCCGGGCTTCACCAGCGACTGCCTGGAGACGCTGGAGGAAATAGCGATGGAGGCCAAGGCCGCTTTCCTGAGCGCCGGCGGCAAGGAATTCCACTACATCCCGTGCCTGAACGACCAGCCGGAATGGATCGACGCCATGTGCACGCTGTCGATCCGGCACACGCAGGGCTGGCCGACACAGGCTGCCGATGACAGCGCGGTCCGCGAACGATCGCGCGAACGGGCCCGCGCGCTGGGCGCGAAGCAGTAGCGCTGCGCCGATGCACCGGGCGGGTTGGTCGCCGACAGGCCGCCCATGGCGGCCCGGCCGTCAACCTGCTCGGCGCATCAGGCTGAAACTCTGGGCAGTCGGTCCGATATCAGGCTGGGTTGCCAGAAACAACGCCAGCGGAACGAGATCCTGCGGCTCCTTGATCCATTCGCCTTCGGAATACGGGCGTTTACCAAACGCGGTCACGGCTGTCGATCTTGATGCCGGATCCGCAACGACTGTCAAACGGAAGGTAACGCAACGTAGTCAGCGCGGATCGTCGGACGCGCGCAGCCACTCGGCCACGCAAGCCAGAAATGCTTCGGGCTTGTGCGGCATGACCCAGTGACCGGTGGGCAGCGCCTGCGCCTGGTTGCCGGGTTGCGCACGAACCCAGTCCAGCCACCCGGGTGAGTGGAACATGAATGGCTTGCGTGTGCCGTAGACATACAGCAACGGGCAGGTTGGCCGCACCGGTGCGACAGGGAACAAGCCTCCGACGGCGCCGAACCGGCGCATCGCATACGGATAGTTCATCTGCCAGCCGATGGCCGCCCTCGAAATGGACCTCGATGTCCTTGACCGACACACGCGCAACCCCTGACATCGGACCCCTTTCCCGTTCACCTGCCGCTGCAACAGACCGGATACGCGCAGCGGGCGAAAACAACGACAAACCGTGACCGCGCTGCCGCGGCCATCGGGCGGCGCTCGCAGGCGACCGGGAACGATGGCACACACGCTGGCCGGTCATGAAATTCTAGCCATGGCAGCACGATCGAGCGGGTGCGATCACCCCGCCATTGGCGCGCGTCGCCGGCACGCGACAAGCGCGCCGACGGCTCACGCCGTAGGCGCCGAATTGCCGCCGACGCCGTATGCCGCTGGCGCGTCGGGCTGAACCGGCAAGACCGGGTTCAGTTGCCGGCCGCGGCGTCGCGGAAAAGGCGGATACGTTCGGCGTCCGCCGGGTGCGAGGCGATGGAGATGCCGCTCCAGGCACTGTCCCCTTGCGATGCGCCCTGCCCCTCGCGTCCGCGCTGGCGGCCCATCTGCTCGAAGAAGCGCACCATCACCAGCGGCGACACGCCGGCTGCCTTGAGCATGCGCGCCGACGCCAGGTCCGCCTCGCGCTCGGCTACGCGCGAATAGCTGGCGTTGCCCAATGCCGCCGGCGCGGCAGCGAACAAGGTGCTGAAATCGCCGAACACGACGGCTGCAACCCCGGAGAGCACCGTGCCCTGGACCAGCAAACGCAAGCCGTGCCGATGTTGTATGTGCCCCAGTTCATGGGCCAGTACCCCCATCAGCACCGCCTCGTCGTCCTCGAACAAGGCCACCAGTTCATCCGTCATGATGATCGTGCCGCCCGGCAGAGCCAACGCGTTGGGCCCGATCCGACTGCTGCGGAACTCCAGCCGCCACGGTGGCACCGTACCCGGCGGCTGCGCGGCGGCGACACGTCCGAACGCGTCGCGCAGGCTCGCCCGCCGCGCCGGCCCCAATTCACTGGGTCGCAGCATGAACCGGTCGATGCTGCCCAGCGCTGCCTCGCCGATGGCGGCATCCACCGACACCGGCGTGGCGGCGACGACCCGCTCGGCCAGCGCGGGAAGCCCCCACCGCTGCAACGCCGCGGCCAGCAACACGAGCATGGCGACGCTGACCAGCACCCAGCGCCAGCTGCCCTGCATGCGCACCGCCAGGCCAGGCGTGCGGCCGCTGGCGCGGGTCCAGGCGTCCCAGGCGGCGCCATCGGCACACTGGATCGCTCCGCCCCGCGCCAGGTGCAGCACGCGCATGCCGTGTCGACTGGGTTCGGGCCACTGCAGTTCAGCTGCGGGAACCCGGCGCTCGAACCCGTCCCCGCGCAGCAGCAAGTCCTGGTCCACCATTTGCAAGGTGACAGGCTGCGCGCCGGCATGGGTACCGTCGAAGTAGCTTGCCGCCAGCAACGGCGCGTCGGTGTCGCGCATGCGGGCCTACAGGCCGATGTCGATGCCCAGCAGGTCTCCGGCCGCATCGCCGGCCGCCTCGACATCGGATGCCTGCAACAGGCTGACCAGCGTCGCCGGGTCCTGTCGTGTCTTGATGATGACCGCCTCCACACGCATGCGGGTGGAGGCGACTGCCGCAAACGGCCAGTACAGACCCAGCGTGAGCAACATCAGCAGCCAGTTCTTGACGGTCAGCCAGAACAGCCGGGAAAACCGCAGCTGGCTGACGAAGCGCATCGACCGGTTGCCGGTCTTGGTCCAGACCAGGTTTTGCAATCCGGCGGTGAAGTAGGTCTGGGTGGCGACATAGGTGGCCAGCAGCAACGGCAAGGCCAGAGCGACCGCGGCCGCCAACAGGGGACCGGTTACGCCAGCAGGTCCGGATCGCACTGAGTCAAACTGCGCGATCCCGAATAAAGCCGCCGCCAGCAACGGCAGCAAAATGACCATGCCCAAGCCCAGGCACTTGAGCGCCAGCAGGTAAAACGCACCGACCGTAGCCTTGAACCCGGTCTGCAGCGACGCCAGGCCATAGTTTTCGTGCTGGTACCGCTTGAGGTTCCACAGCAGCCAGGGCAACACGGCCAGCGTGGTCGACACCACGCCCAGTATCAAGGCGCCGTACCACATCGGTGGCTTTTGCGGGTTGGCGACCCAGGGCACGGCGCCGGCGATCACCAGCGCCGGCAGGAACAACGGCAGCATGGCTCGATACGCGCCCACCAGCGAGCCGCTGAACACGAACC
>CAZADK010000114.1:0-9812 GCA_964483855.1 uncultured Rhodoferax sp. | reverse complement strand
CGCGGCAGGATCCCGGATCGCCGGAGAACGCGAACTCAGCTCCCTGCTCGGCCTGAGCCTGGGTACGACACAAAAGGCCCTCGGCCGCTTGATGGACGAGGGCTTCCTGGTGCGCCGCCAGGGCCACGGCACCTTTGTCGGCAGCACGCGCAAACCCATCGCCGGGTCCTGGCATTTCCGCTTCTGCCCGCCCGACGGTGGCCGGGAGTTGCCGGTGTTCGCCACCATGCTGGAGCGCCGACTCGAAGCGCAGGCCGGCCCGTGGTCGTTGGTGCTCGGCCCCGACCCCAAGGGCTATGTGATGCTGCGTCGAAGCCTGGACATCGGCGGCAAGTTCACCTGCGTCAGCCAGATCTACCTGCCAGCGAGCCGCTTCAGCCGCCTGCTGCGCATGGCGGCCAGACGACTGTCCGACACCAATCTCAAGGCGGTGCTGGAGCAGGACTTCGCGGCACCTACGCTGCAATCCGACGGCCAGGGCAACCTGGTGTCGATCGAGGCCGACGACGCCCGCATCATGGGCGTGCCGCCAGGAACCATGGGGCTGCAGGTGCATATCACCGCGCGCAGTTTCGGCCGACAGGTCATCAGTTTCCAGCGCATGCTGGTGCCACCCACGCCGTATGCGCTGAAGTTCGGCTTCCAACCGCCCGACCACGTCCCGCAGCTGCCCTGAGCGTCTGACTCCATCGCCAGCCATCGACTGAAGACCATGCGCAACAACGCCTTCCACTCCACCTACCTGCGCGAGCGCGTCGGCAGGGCCACCATCACCCCGACCGCGCCGGTCGAGGCCGGCGCGTTCACCACCCTCACGCTGACCTACACCGCCGGTTATTTCGGCATCGACGACACCGGCAGCCTGAAGATCGTGCACCGCTTTGCCAGCGACATGGGCAAGATGCAGTTCACCGACCCGAAGGGCTGGAACTACGTGACGGCCGAAGCCAGCAATGGCGCGGTGCTGGAACTGCGTTATGACCAGAAGGGCAACATCCGTCCCTGGGACAAGACCTTGTCGATTCGCGTGCAGCGCGGTTTCCTGCGCGAGGGCGACACCATCGTGGTGCGAATCGGTGACACGCGCCAGGGTTCGCCCGGGATCCGCGTGCAGACCTTCACCGAGCCGACCTTCGAGTTCAAGGTACTGGTGGACGCGTTCGCCACCTACAACTTCGTCGAGTTGCCAAAGCAGCCGTGCATACCGGTCGTCGCCGGCCCGGCGGTGCTCTACAAGGCGATCCTGCCCACCGAGCGACGCACCGGACAGGCCTTCATGTTCGGATTCAAGGGCGAGGACAAGTGGGGAAATCCCAGCCACCAGGTCGGCGGACGGTTCACGCTGGAGCCGTCGCTGCCGGTGCTGGGGCTGCCCGAGGCCATCGACGTGCGGGAAGGCTGCCTGTCCACGGTGATCGACAAGCTGCAGGTCACGCAGACCGGTGAGTTGCGCATCACGGTGCGCAATGCAGACGGCACCGCCGTGTGCCAATCGAATCCGCTGCGCCTCGCCGGCGCCGGCGAACTGTTGCCGTACTGGGCCGACCTGCACGGCCAGTCCGAGGAAACCATCGGCACCAATTCGGCGCGCGAATTGATGGAGTTCGCCCGCGACCGCGCCTTCCTCGACGCGATGAGTCACCAGGGCAACGACTTCCAGATCACGACGCCGTTCTGGAACGAACTCAACCGCCTGAGCGCCGAGTTCAACCAGGATGGCCGTTTCATCATGTTCCCGGGTTATGAGTGGTCCGGCAATACCGGGCTGGGGGGCGATCGCAACGTGTTGTACCGCGACGAGGGACGGCAGATCCACCGCTCGCACCATGCGCTGGTCGAAGACCTCAGCGACGTGGACACCGACGCCAACAGCGCCACCGACCTGTTCGAGGCCCTGGCCAACGAGAACTGCGTGGTGTTCGCGCACATCGGCGGGC
Source organism: uncultured Rhodoferax sp. (assembly GCA_964483855.1). GTDB lineage: Bacteria > Pseudomonadota > Gammaproteobacteria > Burkholderiales > Burkholderiaceae_C > CAISIP01. Next base: position 7,875 of record CAZADK010000114.1, on the reverse strand, counting down.
GATATGCCGACATCAAGGTCGCGCATGACGGTCGCATCGAGCGCTCGATCGAGATCCATTCCGACTGGGGCACGTTCGAGTGGCTGCTGGCCGATGCGTTCGAGCAGGGTTACCGGGTCGGCATCCTGGCCAATTCGGACGGTCACAAGGGTCGCCACGGCGCCAGCCATCCGGGCGCATCCTTGTTCGGTGCGTACGGCGGCCTGTCCTGCCTGCTGGCGCGCGAACTGACCCGCGACGGCCTGTTCGATGCACTGCGCCGGCGTCACCATTACGCCACCACCGGTTGCCGCGCCTTCCTCGACACGCGGGTGGTGTTCGACACGCCGGCCGACCTGTATGGCGATGATCCCAACATGGGCGGCACGGTCACCGGCACGGTGCAACAGGCGCGCATGGGCGATATCCTGCACAGCCGCGACGATGCGGTGACCTTCAGCATCGACGTATCGACTGCCGCACCGATCGAACGCATCGAGTTCCGTAACCGCATGCAGGTGCTCGAAACCTGGCGCCCCTACACCGCAGAGCAACTGGGCCGGCGCATCCGCATCATCTGGGAGGGTTCCGAGTACCGCGGCCGCGGCCGCCAGAGCGTATGGGACGGCACCGCCACGCTCAGCGACAACCGGATCGAATCGGTCACGCCGATCAACCTGTGGAACATCGACAAGCCGCTGCAACAACCTGCGCCGCACCAACTCGCCTGGTCGGCGCTGACCACCGGCGGATTCGGAGGCGCCGAGTTGTTGCTCGCCGACGCGCACCGGGGCCGGCTGAAGATCCACACCGGGCTGGTCCAGGCCGACCTGGCGCTGGCTGACATCGGCCTGCAGGACACCGTACTGGAGACCGGCGCAGGCATCACACGCCAGATGCGCCTGTTCCGACTGCCGGACGAAAACCGGTCACACACGGCCCAGCTGAGCCGGCGCATCAGCCGCAGCCAGGCGGGCGAAGACGCCTTGTACGTCTGCATCACGCTGGCCGACGGACACCGCATCTGGTCGAGCCCGACCTACCTGATGCGCTAAAGGCATGCGCATGGCACGCAGCTTGCACATCCCGCAGACACCGTTTTCCCTTCCCCGCTGCACGCGGTTCAACCCATGAAAAGGATCCCCATGAAAACCACCCGTTCCCGGTTCCTGGCCACGATGGCCATCGTGCTGGCCGCCGCACCGTTCGCCTGCGCGATGGCGCAGCAGGGCTATCCGTCCAAACCGATTCGCCTGATCGTGCCATTGGCCGCCGGCAGCACGGCCGACATCCTGTCGCGCACCATCGGCGCCGAGCTCTCCAAGGCGCTCGGCCAGTCGGTCGTGGTGGATAACAAACCCGGTGCCGGTGGCACCATCGCAATGGCCGAACTGGCCCGGACGCCGGCTGACGGTTACACCATCGAATTTGCGTCGCAGGGCACTCTGGTTTTCAACCAGGCCCTGTATTCGAAGCCGGGTTACGACTCGCTGAAGGATTTCGCGCCCATCGTTCTGGTCGGCGGCGTATCGAACGTGATGATCGTGCCACCGAACAGCCCCTTCAATTCGGTGCTCGACGTCGTCGCCGCCGCCAAGGCCAAGTCCGGCGGCATGACCTTCTCCTCCGGTGGCAGCGGCACCAGCCACCATCTGTCGGGCGTTTTGTTCGGGCAACTCACCGGGGCCAACCTGCTGCACGTGCCCTACAAGGGTGCGCCACAAGGCATCCTGGCGGTGATGTCCGGCGAAGTCGACATGGGCTTCTTCAACACCCCCACCGTGATCAACCAGATCAAGGAAGCCAAGCTCAAGGGCCTGGCCGTCACCAGCACGACGACGTCGCCCCTGATGCCGCAACTGCCGACGATGGACGCCAGTGTCAAGGGTTACGAGGTCAATACCTGGTTCGGCTTTGTCGCACCGGCCGGCACGCCGGCCGACATCGTCGCGCGCCTGAATACCGAGATCGGCAAGATCATGACGCAGCCGGCCACGCGGGAGAAACTCGCGGCCCAGGGCTTCGAGTTCGCGCCGGTGCAAGCCCCGACCGCCTTCACCAAGCTGATCCAGGATGACCTGGCCAAGTGGCCTGCGATCATCAAGGCCGCAGGCGCCAAAGTCGACTGAGCATCGCACGCGTCGCGCGGGCTGCCGCTGGCCGTGCGCCCGGCGTCCAGTGCGCTCCAGCCTCGTTCGCGCGTGGATCGCAGCGCAACCGTCGCATCCTGCGCGGCCGCGAGGGGATTCAACCCGGCCATCGGCGAACGGAAAGCGGCAAGCGGAAAGCGGAAAGCGGCAAACGGAAAGCGGCATCAGCACGGCTGTTTTGAGGACCGGGTCGAATAGGATAGACCCATGCGCATGCTCCGCCCCGGCTGACCCGGCCACCCCCCCATGGAAATCGCCACTCTGGTCATGTTGTTTGCGGGTGGTTTTCTGTCTGGCGCGGTGACCGCTGTTGCCGGTGGCGGCAGTTTCCTGACCTTCCCGATGCTGCTGGCGGCCGGGCTGCCGCCGATGTCGGCCAATATCACGAACTGGGTCGCGCTGATACCCGGCAACATGATGGCGCTGGCAGCCTACCGCAAGGAACTGGCCGACATGCGCCACGATGTGCGCGCCAACCTGATCGTGGCCTCGGCCGGCGGGTTGACCGGCAGCCTGCTGCTGATCTGGGCCGGCGAGGTGCGTTTCGAGAAGGCCGTGCCCTGGCTGATGCTGACCGCCACGCTGTTCTTCGCGTTCGGCGAATGGATCAAGCGGCGCCTGCACGCCTGGCGCAAACCCAGCCGGGGTCCGTCGCGCCGTGCCATTCTGGCCTTCGAGTTCGTGCTGATGGTCTACGGTGGCTTCTTCGGCGCCGGCCTGGGCATCATCCTGCTGGCGGCGCTGGCGATGGCGGGTGAAACATCGATCCACAAGGCCAATGCCAAGAAGAACCTGATGGTGATGGCGTTGAGCGCCGCCGGGCTGATCGTGTTCCTGCCCTCGGGACAGATCGTCTGGGTCTACGCGGTGCCGATCCTGATCGCATCGAGCCTGGGCGGTTACAGCGCGGTCTTCATCATCCGGCGCATTCCGCAACACGCGGTCCGCCAGGCGGTGCTGGCCTGGGCCATTGTGCTGACGGGCGTGATGTTCTGGAAATACGGTTGAGCTTGCAAACCGCCGGCGACGCACTGCCACCGCACCTGGTCGAGCAGCGGCGCAATCCACTGGCCGGCTGCATGGCCAAACGAACACACCGCACTGGCCATCCTCAACGGCCCTGCTCACCACCGGATACTCTTGGTAGCGCAACGGCCGCGCGCGCGAGCTGCGTGATGCGTCCCCAATCGCCCTGGGCCAACGCGTCGGCGGGCACCAGCCAGGAGCCACCGACGCAGGCCACGTTGGGCAGCGCCAGCAGTTCGGGCGCATGGGCCGGTGTCACGCCGCCGGTGGGGCAAAACCGCACCTCGCCAAACGGCCCGCTCCAGGCCTTGAGCATCGCCGGCCCGCCGGCCTGCATCGCCGGGAAGAATTTCAGTTCGTTCCATCCGTCATCCTGGCACATCATGATTTCGCTGCCCGTCGCCACGCCCGGCAACAGTGCCAGACCCAGGTCGCGACAGGCCTGGCCGACCGCCGCCGTGTAACCGGGACTGACCGCAAATCGCGCCCCGGCATCGGCAGCCGCCCGGGCATCGGCGGCACTGCGCACCGTGCCGGCACCGAGCACAGCCTCGGGCACGTCGCGCGCGATGGCCTGCATGCAGGCCAGCGCCTGCGGCGTGCGCAAGGTGACCTCCAGCATCCGGATACCGCCTGCCACCAGAGCGCGTGCCATCGGCACCGCATGTGCCACGTCGTGCAGCACGATGACCGGTATCACCGGCGCGTCCCGCATCACCTGCAGCGCAGTGAGTCGCCCGTTGTCTACAGCCATGAACACGCTCCTTCTTCTGCCGTGGTTACATTGCGCCGCATGCCGGCGAACAGTTCGCGTCCCATGCCCAGCCCATTGGCCTGCGCTTGCGGCGGCGGCATCGTCGCCACCGGGCGCCGCGCCCACTCCCGCGGATCGACCAGCGCCTGCAGCATACCGGCATCGGCGTCGAGCCGTACCCGATCGCCGCTGCGCAACCGGGCCAGCGGACCGCCGGCGGCTGCCTCCGGCGACACATGGATGGCGGCCGGCACCGTGCCCGATGCGCCGCTCATACGCCCGTCCGTCACCAGCGCAACCTTGAATCCCTTGCGCTGCAATACCGACAGCGGCGGCGTGAGCTTGTGCAATTCAGGCATGCCATTGGCCTGAGGACCTTGCCAGCGCACGACGCAGACCACGTCGCGTTCGAGTTCGCCTGCAGCGAACGCCTGGTGCAACTCCTCCTGCGAGTCGAACACCCGGGCCGGCGCCTCGACCACATGCCGGTCGTCCGGTACCGCCGATACCTTGATCACGCTGCGACCCAGATTGCCTTGCAACAGTTGCAACCCGCCGGTGGCGGCGAACGGATCGGATGCGGGGCGCACGACGGTTGTGTCACCCGACGCACCCGGATCCTGCCAGGCCAGTCCCCCGCCCCGGGCCTGCGGTATCCGGGTGAATGCATCAATGCCCTCGGTGCGCACCGTGGCTACGTCGGCATGCAGCAGTCCGGCGTCGCGCAACTCTCGCAACACGTAGCCGGGCCCGCCGGCGGCCTGGAAAGCGTTGACGTCGGCCGTGCCGTTGGGGTAGACCCGGGTCAGCAACGGCACGACGCCCGAGAGCGCCGCGAAGTCGTCCCAGTCGATGGTGATACCTGCAGCGCGCGCCACCGCGACCCAGTGGATCAGGTGGTTGGTGGAGCCGCCGGTGGCCAGCAACGCCACCATCGCATTGACGATGCAGCGTTCATCGACGAGTTCGCCAATCGGGGGGCAGACCCCCGTCACCGCGGCCGCTGCAGCGCCACCATCGAGCGCGCTCGCACGGCCGAGCACGGTGCGCACCGCCTCGCGGGTCAGTTCCTCGCGCAGCGCCTGGCCGGGATTGACGAAGGCGGTGCCGGGCACCTGCAGTCCCATCGCCTCGAGCAGCATCTGGTTGCTGTTGGCGGTGCCGTAGAAGGTGCAGGTGCCCATGCCGTGGTAGGCCTGCGACTCGGCCTGCAGCAACTCGGCGCGCCCGACCAGACCTTGCGCAGCCTGTTCCCGGACCTTGCTCTTGGCGCTGTTGGACAAGCCGGATGTCATCGGCCCGGCCGGCACGAAGACCGTCGGCAGGTGACCGAAATGCAGCGCGCCGATCAGCAGTCCCGGCACGATCTTGTCGCACACGCCCAGCATCAGTGCGCCGTCGAACATGTCGTGCGACAACGCGACCGCGGTGGCCATCGCGATCACATCGCGCGAGAACAGGCTCAGCTCCATGCCCGGCGTGCCCTGGGTCACACCATCACACATGGCCGGCACGCCGCCAGCCACCTGTGCGGTCGCGCCGTGCCGGCGCGCCTCGGCCTTGGCCAGGTCGGGGTAGTGCTGCAATGGCGCATGCGCCGACAACATGTCGTTGTACGCAGTGACGATGGCGATATTGGGCGCGCGCTGCGCCCGCACCGCAATGTGCGGTTTGCCCGTGGGCATCGCCACCGCCTTGTCCGCGTCGGGCATGGCCGCCAGGGCGTGCGCCACGTTGGCGCAACCCATGCGCTCGGTGCCGGGAGGACGGCTCACCGCGTACGCCAACCGCAGCAGATAGGCGCTGCGCGTGGCGGCGCTGCGCTGGCGGATACGCGCCGTGATGGTTTCCAGTTGTCGATGAAGTTTCATGGTGTTTGGTAACTTAGTTACATCGCCAATCGTAAGCCGGATCGTTGGTCCGTGCCGGTGCTTGCGTTACCAATCGGTTACCAAGCCCGCCCCCCAACTTTCGCCGCTGGCATCGTCCTTGCATGTCCAGACCACAGACCAACCTCCACTGGCACGCGCATGGTTTGCAGCGGCTGTTTTCCCACGCGCGCGGCCACGGGCATTGACCGATCGCATGGCGGGCCGCCACCGTCATTCCTATACTGGCGCCATGACCAACATCGCCGACCTGCGCAAGAGTTACGAACGGGCCGAACTCAGCGAGGACGCCTCCCAAGCCGACCCGCTCAAGCAGTTCGCCCAGTGGCTGGAGGAAGCCATCGCCGCCCAGGTGCCCGAACCCAATGCCATGACGCTGGCCACCGTCGATCACCAGTTGCGGCCCAGCACCCGGGTCGTGCTGGTCAAGGGTTATGACGCGCGTGGCATCGTCTGGTATACCAACTACGACAGCCGCAAAGGTCAGGAACTGGCCGGCAACCCGTATGCCGCGTTGCAGTTTCACTGGGTCGAGCTCGAGCGCACGGTGCGTATCGAAGGCGTGGTCGAGAAAATCAGCGCCGAGGAAAGCGACGCCTACTTTCACAGCCGCCCGCTGGATTCGCGTATCGGCGCCTGGGCGTCGCCCCAGTCGCAGGTGATCTCCAGCCGCGCGGTGCTGGTGTCCAACGCCGCCCGATACGGCGCCCAGTTTCTGCTCAGGCCACCACGACCACCGCATTGGGGAGGTTACCGGCTCAAGCCCGATGGCTGGCAGTTCTGGCAGGGGCGCAGGAGCCGCCTGCACGACCGCCTGCGCTACACACCCGGCGCAGATGGACAGTGGACGCGCGAGCGGCTAGCGCCCTGAGCGCGTGACAGGCAATCGCTTGAGCCTTCGGAGTGCCGCGGGCGCTCGCGTCAGCCGCCGAGCAGCAACATCACGACGGAGACGGTCAGCGCCGACAGCGCGGTCGATACCGCGACGCTGGCGGTGATGGTCTCCTGGGCCACCGCATACCGCTGCGAAAACATGAAGGCGTTGGCGCCCACCGGCAACGCTGCGGTAACGATCATCACTGCCAACGGCAGGCCAGACATGCCGAACAACCAGCCCAATGCGCCGGCCAGCGCCGGAACCAAAAGGTTCTTGACACCCGTCATCATCAAGGCGCCACGCAGGTTCTTGCCGATGAAGGACGCGGCCAGCGACACGCCGACCAGGAACAAAGCCAGTGGACCGAAGGCCTTGCCCAGCCACAGCATCGGCGCGTCGAGCCACGGCGGTATGGCCAGACCCGTCTGGGCAAACAGCAGCCCGGCGATGATCGGCAGCGGCACCGGGTGGATCAGCGCCTTGCGCATCGCATGCAGGCCCACCATCCACAACCGGGCCGCGGCATCGGGGCTGGCAGCGGCCCGTTCGCGCGCGGCGGCGAATTCCAGCACCACGGTGGCCGTGGTCAGCAGCAACAGCGAATGGATGGGAATCAGCGTGAACAGCGTGACCAGCCCGGCCTCGCCCCAGGCCAGGGCGATCAGCGGGATGCCGATCATCACCGCATTGCCGTAAGTGGCCGCCAGTGCCAGTACCGCAGCGCGCCGGCTCAGGCCGTGCTGGCGCAAAACGGCTGCAAAAACCAGTGCCAGCGCCAACGTGTAGACCAGGGCCGGGCGCAGATCGAGTTGCTCCACATGGACCCGGCTCATGGCGCGGAACAGCAGCACCGGCGTCAGCACCATGAACGCCAGCGTCGATAGACGCCGCACCGCTTCTGGCCCGAGCCAGCGCGCACGTCCCGCGCCCAGGCCCAGCAGGATCATTGCCATCACGGGTAACAGGGCGGACAGGACGACATGGTTCATGGGGGGCCGGGTTGGAAAAAGCCGGTTGGCTGGTGCTGCGTTATGCCACAGACTGCGGGCTGGACTGGGTCGCGCTGCGGCAGTCCGTTTTCGGCCGGGGGTCCTTGACGGATGCGGACTCTCGACTTGCCACGGCCGGCGAATTCAGGCAGGCAGGCCGGAATCGACAACGCCTTGTGCGCCAGGGCAGCCGATCGCGTCAATAAACCAC
>CAZADK010000113.1:0-9814 GCA_964483855.1 uncultured Rhodoferax sp. | reverse complement strand
TGATCTGCATGTTGCCGTCGGGATCGATCGTGGCCACGTCGCCGGTCGGGAACCAGCCATCGACCAGCGGCGAGCCCTGCTCCGACTTGAAGTAGTCGCTGATGATCCACGGGCCCTTGACCAGCAGGTCGCCGAACGCCTTGCCGTCCCAGGGCTGCTCCTTGCCTGCGGGGTCGACGATCTTCATGTCGACGCCGAAGATACCCCTGCCTTGCTTGAGTCGCACTTTCATCTTGTCTTGCGCGAGGAGTGCCTGGTGCTTGTTCTTGAGGGTGCATACCGTGCCCAGCGGCGACATCTCGGTCATGCCCCAGGCGTGCAACACCTCGACGCCGTGCTGGTCGTTGAAGGCGGTGATCATGGCCGGTGGGCAGGCCGATCCGCCGATCACGGTGCGCTTGAGGGTGGAGAACCGCAACTGGTTGGCCTGCATGTGCGACAACATCATTTGCCACACCGTCGGCACGCCGGCAGCGAAGCTGACCTTCTCCGACTCGATCAGCTCGAAGATCGACTTGCCGTCCATGGCCGGACCCGGGAACACCATCTTGCAGCCGGTCATGGCCGCCGAATACGGCAGGCCCCAGGCATTGACATGGAACATCGGTACCACCGGCAGCACTGCGTCGCGAGCGCTCATGTTCAGCGCGTCGGGCAAGGCGCCGGCGAATGCATGCAGCAGCGTCGAACGGTGGCTGTACAAGGCCCCTTTCGGGTTGCCGGTGGTCCCGCTGGTGTAACACAGGCTCGAGGCCGAGTTCTCGTCGAACTGCGGCCAGCTATAGCTGTCGGGTTGCTGGCCGATCCAGGCCTCGTAACTCATCAGGCCGGGAATGCCGCTGTCGGCCGGCAGTTTTTCAGGGCTGCACAAGGCGATGAAATGCTTGACCGTGCTCAGGTGCTTGTGAATGGCCTGGACGATGGGCAGGAACGTCACATCGAAACACAGGACCTGGTCCTCGGCATGGTTGACTATCCAGGCGATCTGTTCCGGATGCAGGCGTGGATTCAGGGTGTGGAGCACGCGCCCCGAACCGCTGACCCCGAAATACAACTCCAGGTGCCGATAACCGTTCCAGGCCAGCGTGGCGACCCGGTCGCTGAAGGCCAGCTTGAGCCCATCGAGGGCGTTTGCGACCTGGCGCGCGCGTGCTGCAACGTCCGTGTAGGTGTAACGGTGGATGTCGCCTTCGACCCGACGCGAAACGATCTCTCCACTCCCATGATGACGCTGGGCAAATTCGATCAGCGAAGAAATCAACAAGGGCTGGTTCTGCATGAGGCCGAGCATGGCGAGTCTCCTGGAGTTGGTGGTTGAGCGCAGCCGCCCACGTGGGCTTACAAAGCCCCGATGTTACGCATTTGGCTGACCCCATGGCGAACGGCCATGTCCCGGATGTCGGTGGGCGCTTGTCAAGTGCAGCACAATGCTTGGAATGGACATGTGCGTCTCTCCCATCATCGCGGTAGCCGGTCTGCCAGCGGAGCGCTGGCGCAATGATTTCGCCGCGCTCGACCCGTTGTTCCATACCCGGCTCGTGCCGACAGCCCTGCCCGATCCCTACTGGGTTGGCCGCAGTGGCAGGGTCGCCGAACTGCTGGGATTGCACGCGGCGTGGATGGCATCGGACCAGGCGCTGCAAGGCCTGACCGGCAACCAGGCGCTGCCAGGCACGCAGCCGCTGGCCAGCGTCTACAGTGGCCATCAGTTCGGGCAATGGGCCGGTCAACTCGGTGACGGGCGTGCCATCTTGCTCGGCGAACTCGGTTTGCCTGACGGCAGCGGCATGGAGCTGCAACTCAAGGGCGCCGGGCTCACGCCGTATTCGCGTATGGGGGACGGGCGCGCGGTGCTGCGCAGCTCGATCCGCGAATTCCTGTGTTCGGAGGCCATGGCGGGGCTGGGAATCCCGACCACCCGGGCCTTGAGCGTGACCGGCTCGGACGCACCGGTGCGCCGCGAAACCATCGAGACTGCCGCCGTCGTGGCCCGGGTCGCGCCGAGCTTCCTGCGCTTCGGTCATTTCGAACACTTCAGCTATGGCGGCGACCACGAACGCTTGCGGCATCTCGCCGACTACACGATCAACCGGTATTACCCGCACTGCCGGAACATGCCGGAGTTCGGCGGCAATCCCTATGCCGCGTTGCTGCAGGCGGTCAGTGAACGCACGGCGCTGCTGCTCGCACACTGGCAGGCAGTGGGGTTCTGCCACGGCGTCATGAACACCGACAACATGAGCATGCTGGGCCTGACGATCGACTACGGCCCGTTCCAGTTCCTCGACGCCTTCGATCCGGGCCACATCTGCAATCACTCGGACACACAGGGCCGTTACGCCTTCAACCGCCAGCCCAACATCGCCTACTGGAACCTGTTCTGCCTCGGTCAGGCCTTGTTGCCGCTGATTGGCGAGCAGGAGTGGGCCTTGCAGGCGTTGGAGTCCTACAAGACGGTCTTCCCCGAGGCCCTGCAGCAACGGTTTGCCGCCAAGCTGGGATTGGCCGAACTGCTGGACAGCGACCTGGCGCTGATCGAGAACATCCTCAAGCTGATGGCCGACGGCCGGGTCGACTACACCATCTTCTGGCGCCGCCTGAGCCACTTTGTTGCTGGCGGTGACGCCGAGCCGGTGCGCGACCTGTTTGCCGACCGGGCGTCGCTCGACCCGTGGCTGCAACGCTACGAGGAGCGCATCGCGCAGCAGGACCGCGCCGCGGCCGGTCGCGCCATGCTGCAGACCAACCCCAAGTTCGTGCTCCGCAACCACCTGGGCGAACAGGCGATCCGCAGCGCGCGGAACAAGGACTACACCGAGGTCGCGCGGCTGCAGCAACTGCTCGACGATCCCTTCGACGAACATCCTGCGCTCGATGCCTACGCAGGTTTTCCGCCCGATTGGGCCAGCGGTATTGAAATCAGCTGCTCGTCGTGAGTCTGCGCAGCGGGTTGCCACGGCGCGCCTGCTTGCGCCACCCGGAATGGGAGACAATGCCGACCTGCAGGACGGACGGCGTGGCGCGGCAATCCGTCTGCGGCACCCCGGCGTCACTGGAACTTTCACCCGCATGAAGATACTGATCGACTTTTTCCCGATACTGCTGTTTTTCGGCGCCTACAAGTTTTACGACATCTATGTCGCAACCGGCGTCCTGATGGCTGCAACCGTGGTGCAGACGGCCGTGATGTATGCGGTTGATCGCAAAGTCACGACGATGCAGAAAATCACGCTGGGCATGATCCTGGGATTCGGCGCCCTGACGTTGTACCTGCAGGACGAACGTTTCATCAAGTGGAAGCCCACGGTGCTGTACATCGCGATCGCGATCGCGCTGACAGTCACCGTCTGGATCTTCAAAAAGAGTTTCCTCAAGCTGATGCTGAGCTCGCAGATCGAGCTGCCGGATCCCGTGTGGATGCGGCTGAACGTGGCCTGGATCGTCTACTGCGTGCTGATGGCCGCGGTCAATGGATATGTCGCCGCCTATTTCAGCACCGAGGCGTGGGTCAACTTCAAACTCTGGGGTTACGTGTTCCCGCTGGCCTTCATCGTCGGGCAGGGCTTTTACATCGCGCCCTACCTCAAGGGCGACGAGTCCGGCGCCAAGGGTTGAAGGGCATGGACATCACGGCTGCCGCCCTGGATCAGCGCCTGCGCGAACGACTGGCGCCACTGCAGCTTGAAGTGCAGGACGAAAGCCACCAGCATGCGGGCCACGTCGGTGCCAATGACAGTGGTTTCGGCACCCATTTCCGGGTGCGTATCAAATCGTCACATTTCGATGGAAAGTCCCGCGTGGCGTGCCATCGCCTTGTGTATGATGCCGTGCAGGAATTTATCGACCAGGGCCTGCATGCGCTGGCGATAGAAGTGGTCCGTTGACCACGCCACCCGTCCCGTTCCGGCCGGAGCGACTGTTTTCCTCAACCCGTTGAGATTCATCATGAACCGTACCCTGATCGCCGCCGTGCTCGCGGCTGCATTTGCGACCCTCTCCCCCCTGTCGGTGTCGGCGCAGAACATTGCCATCGTCAACGGCAAGGCCGTGCCCACTGCCCGTGTCGATGCACTGGCACAACAACTGGCGAAGTCCGGCCGTCCGGTGACGCCGGAAATGCAGGGCCAGCTGCGCGAGGAAATCATCACGCGCGAGGTGTTCCTCCAGGAGGCGCAAAAACGCGGCCTTGACGTGACCGAAGACTTCCGTATCCAGATGGACCTGGCACGCCAGTCCTTGTTGATCCGCGAGTTGTTCAACGACTACCAGCAGAAGAACCCGGTGACCGATGCGGATGCCAAGGTCGAATACGACAAGTTCGCGGCGGCCAACGCAGGCAAGGAATACAAGGCGAGGCACATCCTGGTCGAGAAGGAGAACGAAGCCAAGGCCATCATCGCCAATCTGAAAAAGGGTGCGAAGTTCGAGGACATCGCCAAGAAATCGTCCAAGGACCCGGGTTCCGGCGCCAATGGCGGCGACCTGGACTGGGCTGCCGCCGGCAGCTACGTGAAGGAATTCTCGGATGCCATGGTTGCGCTGGAAAAAGGCAAGACCACCGACGCACCGGTGCAGTCGCAGTTCGGCTTCCACGTCATCCGGGTGGACGACGTGCGCGAGGCGCAGCTGCCGAAATTCGACGAGGTCAAGCCGCAGATACTGCAGCAATTGCAACAGCAAAAGCTGGCGCAGTTCCAGCAGGACCTGCGCTCCAAGGCGCGAATCGAATAAGCCCGCTCAGCGCGAGACGGCCGTGAACAGCCACACGGCTGCAATCAGCACCGGCTGGTGCAGCATGTAGAAAGTCAGGCTGCGCCGGCCCAGCCAGGTGGCAGTTGCACCAATCCATCTCGTGGCGCGCCAGGCAGAGCCCGGTGCTCCAACCCTTTGCCACAGGCTGGCACTGGCCGACCCGATCCAGACCACGCCCATCCACGGCAGCAACGGCACATAGTCCTCGGTGATCGGCTTGCGGGTGATCAGGCCGAGCCAGTTCAGAGCCGGTCCGTTCAGGGCGCCCGGCCAGGTGCTGTCGGCAATCCAGCCGGCCACCAATGCCGGAGCGGCCAGGGAAAACGCAGCTGGCAACAGGCACCAGCCGCCCCAGGAAGCCGTCAGGCGTGCCAGCACCAGCATCACCGCCATGCCGTGCAAGACGCCGAAGTAGATGAAGCTGCGCGGAAACATCAGCCAGGAACCGACGCTGACCAACAGCGCGCAAATAACAATCACCGCCCAGCGCCGCCAGAACCGCGGCCAGCCCTGGCCGTTGCGCCAGGCCAGCGCCTGGCCGAAACCGGCGCAGAACAGGAACAGGCTCAGGATCGCGGTGCGTTGCAGCGTCCACACCGGATCGCCATGGAAATTCTGACGCAGGTGGCCAAAGTTGTTCAGGTCGAACGCCAAGTGGTACAGCGCCATCCACACCAGCGCGAAGCCGCGCAACAGGTCGATGCCATCTTGGCGGGCCAGGGTTTGCAATGGAACCATGTCCGGCAGTGTAGGAGAAGCCTGGGGGCCGCACGGCCACCCGGCCAGGCCGGCACGGGCGCGCAAGCTGTGTCAAGCTGACGCGCCCGCGGCACGCAGCGGGTGGCGCGGAGACACGTCGGGATTGACGATATGCTGCGGCCACTGTCCGGCGAGCACCGCCGCGGCATGCCGGGCTCCACGCACCTTGGAGTCGTACGACGACTGGACGGAACTGCCCGCGCAGTGTGGCGTCGCGATGACGTTATCCAACGCCAGCAACGGATGCTGCAGTGGCGGCCCGGGTGGCGCGAATACGTCGATGGATGCGAAGACGTCGAGCGCCGCGCCAAGGATGGCGCGACGTTGCAGGCAGTCGATCAGCGCCGCTTCATCGACGATGGCGCCGCGGGCCGTGTTGACCAGCACCGCGTCGGGCCGCATGCGGGCCAACTCGCGGCTCCCGAGCAGGTGTCGGGTGTCAGGCGACAGCGGCAGGTGGATGGACACGAAATGGCTTTCATCCAGCAGTTCCTCCAGCGGGACGAGCCGCACGCCCAGGCCTTCGGCGCAATCGCGGTACTTGACCGGATTGCGGGTCCACGCCAGCACGCGCAGGTCGAACGCCACCGCCCGGCGCGCGACCGCCTGTGCGCTGGCTCCGAAACCGATCAAGCCCAGCTTGCTGCCGGCGATCCGCTGCACCCGTGGATCGGAACGCGCCGTCCAGTGCCCGCGGCGCATCGCTTGTTGCATCGACGGGATTTGCCGCGCCATCGACAACAACAACGCCATGGTGTGGTCGGCCTGTTCACCCAGGCAAAAGTCAGGTACGTTGCTCACGACGATACCGTTGCTGGTGGCAGCGGTGATGTCGATCCGGTCGGTACCGGCGCCCAGGCGCGCAATCGTGCGGCACCGTACCAGCGCCTCGATGAGTGGTGCCGGCACGTGGGCCGACACCACCAGCAAGGCATCGCAGTCCCTTGCCGCAGCGATCACCTGCTCGGGTTGCTGCCCTTCCATCGGCACCAGTTCCGCGCCCACCGCGGCCAACGCGCGGATTTCGTCCGGTTCGACCGGATAGGTTTCGGCGTTGAGCCGCAACGCCCGTAATGTGTTCATGCCCGATCCCTCGGCGCCTTGGCGCAAGATGTTGCCGTGGCGGCGCAACGCCCACACCCGCATTGCGGCGGTTGCCCGACGTCACGCCAGGGGCCGACAGTTTGCGGTGTCATTCGGATTGCCCCGCCCGCGTGAACTCAGCGACCCAGCGCCGATCCCACAATGACGGGAATGCATGCTTGACGAACGGATGGCGCGCACAGGCATGGTCATCCAGCGCGATGCCCAGTCCAGGCTTGTCCGGCAGACGATAACGTCCTTGCTCCATCGGAGTCCAGCCAGACACCAGGCTGTCGCGCCAGGGTGCGTCGAAATCGGCGAAGTTCTCCTGCACCATCACCTGCGGTGTACACCAGCCGAAATGGATCGCCGCGCACAACGCGACCGGGCCGATCGAGCAATGCGGCGCCAGGCGCATGTCCTGGGGCTCGCACAGTGCGGCGATCTTCTTTCCCAGCCACAGGCCGCCGCAATGCGCCAGGTCAGGCTGTACGACCTGACACGCGCGCAGGCCGACCAGACGCGCGAAGTCCTCCAGCATGTATAGCCGCTCTCCGGCCGCCATCGGGAACGGCAATGCCTGTTGCACCCGCGCAAGCAGTTCGAGGTTGTGCGGGCTTACCGGCTCCTCATACCAGGCCGGGTGGTACGGCGCCAGGCGTCGGCCCATCTCGATCGCACAATCGGCGCCCAGTCGCCCATGCACTTCGATCATCAGGTCCACGCCGTCGCCGACCGCCTCGCGCACGGCCGCGACAACCTCCCGTGCACGAACCATCTGCTGCTCCGACATCTGCTTCCAGGCCTGCTCGAACGGGTCGAACTTCATGCCACGATAACCCATCGCGACAACCGCTTGCGCCTTGGCCGCATACTCATGCGGCGTCGAGGCTCCACCGTACCAGCCGTTGGCATATGCGGGAAGGGTTTCGCGTGCCCGGCCGCCAAGCAGGCGGTAGACGGGTTCGCCGCAGGCCTTTCCGATGATGTCCCAGCAGGCCACCTCGAGCGCGCTGATGACCGTCATCACCGTGGCGCCACCCTGGTACTGATCACGCACCATGGCGCCGAACACCGACTCGATGTCGAACGGGCAAACGCCCAGGATGCGTTCCTCCGCCCATTCGTGCAGCAGTGTCTGAACGGTCATTTCCTGCCACTCCAGCGTGGCCTCGCCCAGCCCTGTCAAGCCGTTGTCGGTCGTCAGGCGCACGAACAGGTAGTTGCGCAGCCCGCAATTCGTCAGAAAGGATTCGAGACGGGTGATTTTCATCATGACTCCACGGGTCAGGTTGCAGGCATGGAGCCGGCGGCTTGGCGCTGGCGCGCGCTCCACCAGGCGCTCGCGACGCCACAGCCCACGATCAGGCCGATACCGGCAATGGCCAGCGGCTGCGGGATATGGCCAAACACCACCCAGCCCGCCAGGACAGCAAAACCGATATGCGCGTACATGTACGGCATCAGGATCGACGCCGGTGCTTTCTGGTGCGCCTGCGCCAGCACGAAATGCCCGCCTGCTCCCATGATGCCCATCAGCACCATGAGTGTCCACGGCAAGGAGGAATCCACCGTCGCCCAGACAAACGGCAGGGCCAGGGCGCCCGCCGCGGCACCAATCCAGGTGCTGCACAGATGGGTGGTGGCCGGGTGTTCCCGGGGGCCGAGGTGGTTCGACAACAACTGGAACGCCGAACTGCACGCCATGCACCCAAGGCCGTACAGTGCACCCCAGCCGAGCCCCTCCTGCCCGCCTGGCCGCACGATGAGCAGTGCACCGGCAAATCCGCCAGCCACGAACAGCCAGTGCAACATCGACACCCGTTCCTTCAGCACCGACACCGCAAGCACGGTCACCACCATCGGCGTGATCATCACGATCGCGGTGAACTCCCCCACCGGCATGATCTGCAGCCCGAGCATCGCCAGGATGGTGCTGGCCGCCAGCAGACTGCCACGCACCGCCTGCAGCCAGGGGTGGCGCACCCTGAGCAGCGCGCGCCCGTGCACCGGCGCCAGGACCGCCGTGGACAGGGCGGCCTGCAACAGGTAGCGGATCGCGGCGGCCATGACGATCGGGACACTGGCCGCGACTACCTTGGCGCTGGTGTCGAGCACCGCGAAGCAGGCCCCGGCCAGCACCATGTAACTGATCCCGACCAGCGCGGTGGCGGCATTGCGGCTCACCCGTCACCCATGTTCGGTCGCGACAGCGATCCTGGCCTGCGGCTGCTGGCCAAGCCCTGCATGGCTCGCGGTGGTCAGCCGCACGAACAGGAAATCGCGCAACCCGCAGTGGGTCAGGAACGTTTCAAGCTTGACGACTTTCATAGGCTTGCCGGTACGGCGCCCCGCGCTTATTTCAGCTTCGAATAACCCGTCGGTGCGAGGATGGAGTTTTCCACCCGTGCCACGATCGGCCCGTCCTTTTCGGTTTCTGTACGGGCGGCAATCCATACCGGGTCGGCGGCAAACGCATTCCACTTTTCCTCCCGCTCGGCCAGGCTCTTCCACTCCAGCAGATAGGTGAGTTTGGTGTTGCAGTTGTCGCCAATCGTGTCGGTGAAGAACCCGACCTGACGGATGTGGTGCTTTTTCCACAGTTTGAGCGTGACCGTCGAAAAACGCGCATGCAGGGCGGCCAGCCGGCCCGGCACGCAGTGGTAGATACGCAGCTCATAAATCATGCGGTTGATCCTTCACGTCAGAAAATTGCGTAGGTGGAGATGAAAACCAAGACAACGGCACCGCCTCGTCAGCCGCCCCGCATCAGACTCGGCAAGCCAGTGGACAAAATCGGGAAATACACCAGCAGGACGATGACAGCGATTTCTGCATAAAAGAAAAGCGCCAGGTCGGACCACAGGTCCCGCATCGTGATGTTGCCGATCTTGCAGGCGACAAACAGCACAATGCCCACGGGCGGCGAAATCAGACCCAGCGTGACGCTGACCATCATCACCATCGAAAAATGCATGTCGTCGATGCCCATGCTGCGCGTGATCGGCAGCAAAACGGGCGCCAGCAACAGCAGGGCTGGACCAGAGTCCAGCGCCAGCCCAATGACCAGGAACGCAAACACGCACACCAGCAAAAACGTTTTGGGATGCTCCTTGAAGACCGCCAGCACGGCCCCGGTTCCTTCGGCAATGCCGGCCAGGATCAGCACGTAGTTGACGACTTCCACCGCCGCGATCAGCAGGAACAGGCCGGCGGTCAG
>CAZADK010000112.1:0-9823 GCA_964483855.1 uncultured Rhodoferax sp. | reverse complement strand
TGATGAAGTCTGCTGCGGCACGGTTGTCATCGATGCTGCGAATATCGTCCATGCCACGTTCGTGCGCATCTCGCATGATGTGGATGTTCTTGCGGCTGAAGCTGATGTGGGGTAGCCGGTAGTCCTCGCAAAGCTTGTGGAACCATCCCAGGTCGTCGCTGAGCAGCGAAAGCTCTGCGCGCTGCGCGCCTTCCCGGGTGGTGATCAGGTGAACTTCGGTCGGCACAAAAGGCAGATCGGGCTCCGACGCCAATGCATAGAGGGTTTCGGTGACGATTTGCGGGCTCAGGCCGCAGACCGCCAGCAAAATGCGGCGCGGGTAGGTGGCGGGGTGGTCACCGTTTCGGGTGCCTGCTGGCAGCGTGGGCGAGTTCATGCATGCAGTTTATGGCCGGCGCACGAATACAACGCGGGCGGCAAGCTTGCCGCCTCTCGGTCACCAGGCGATGTCCGAGGGGCCGGACAAGGGCAGGTAGCGCCTGTGGCGGCATGAGCGTACGCGTCTCGTTCGAGGCCGCGTCACTGTCGGCCTGGTATACGGATTCGCTGCTCTGCCGTGGCGCGCCGCTGCGCTGGGCTTTGTGGATGGCATCCTGCACAGCGTGCTTGAAGGATTTGGCCCGGGTTTGCCAAAGGGTCCCGAGTCTCAGGAAATTGGTGTTTCCCGTACTCTCAGCCCGCCAGCCCGAGTTTCTCGGCCAGGCCGATGCGTTGCAATTTGCCGGTGGCGCCCTTGGGGATCTCGGCGAGAAACACAATCTTGCGCGGCACCTTGAAATCGGCCAGTTTGGTCGCTGCGAAATGGCGCAACGCCTGCTCGGTCAGCGTCATGCCTTCGCGCAGCACTACCGCAGCGGCTACGTCTTCGCCGAGTTTGGGGTGGGGCATGGCAAAGGTCACCACCTGCGCCACGGCGGGGTGGCGCATCAGCACTTCATCCACTTCGAGCGGCGAGATCTTTTCGCCGCCCCGGTTGATGATCTCCTTGAGTCGGCCTGTCAGCGTCAGGTAGCCGTCGGCGCTCAGCGCGCCCTGGTCGCCGGTGCGAAACCAGCCGCGGGTGTACGCCTGGGCATTCGCCTCGGGGTTGTTTTCATAGCCGGCCGTGACGTTCTCGCCGCGGATCACGATCTCGCCGACGGTGTCAGGCGCCAGCAGCTGGCCGTCTTTGTCCATGATCGCAACCTCGGGTCCGGCGGCCAGGCCGACCGAGCCGGGAATGCGCCGGGCTGGCGGCAGCGGGTTGCTGGCCATCTGGTGCGCGGCTTCGGTCATGCCGTAGGACTCGATCAGTGGCGACTTGAATACCTGTTCCAGCTCCGCAATGACCTGCGTCGGCATCGACGACGACGACGAGCGGATGAAGCGCAACGGGTTGTCACGGATCACGTCGGCATTGCCGCTGGCGCGCGACAGGATGGTCTGGTGCATGGTTGGCACGGCCGTGAACCAGGTCGGCTTGCACTCCTTCATCCAGCCAAAGAATTTCAGTGCGTGAAAGCCTGGCGTTACAAAAATCTGGCTGCCCACCGCCATGGGCGCCAGCACACCGGCGATCAGGCCGTGGATATGGAACAGCGGCATGATGTGCAGTTCCACATCCGCTTCGGTGAGCCTCAGCGTCTTGCTGATATTGCGCGCTGAAGCACAGACGTTGCGGTGCGACAGTGGCACGATCTTGGGCCGCGACGTCGTGCCGGAGGTGTGCAGAATCAGCGCCACGTCGTTCGCCTGCGCCATGCCACCGTGGGCGGCCGCGGCTACCCGTTCCGCGCTGGCAGCCGTCAGCTCAAAATCACCGGCGCCGCGCTCAGGATGGGCGAGCAGTTCGATCACCGCAATGCCGAGCTTGGCCGCCACCGCGCGGGCCAGTGTTTCGCCGCCCTGCGCCAAGATCAGGGCCTTCGCGTTCAGGTCGCTCAGGTAGAACTCGAATTCGTCGGCGCGATAGGCCATGTTCAGCGGCGCGCAGGTGCAGGCGCTGGCCACGGCCACAAAGGCCGTAGCCATTTCCGGGCAGTTGGGCAGCACCAGACCGACCCGGTCTCCACGGCCGATGCCCAGGCGGTTCAGCGTCTGTCCGGTCCGCGCCACGAGCGCGTCGAGTGCCCCGTAGCTCAGTGGCGTCGCAAAGGGCGCCGTGATGGCGACGGCTTCGGCCCTTTGGCGCGCGATCATTTCGCAGAGGGTGGTGAAGTCAGTCATGGCGATAAGCGGGTGGGTTGAAAAAAGAATGCGGAACGACAAGGCTCTCAGGCCATGCGCAGCGTTGCCTTGTGCTGCTGCAAGGTGATGGCCAGCAGGCTGGCGAGGGCATAAACTGCGTCGATGGTGGGCGTCGGTGTTTGCGTGATGCGGCCGAGCTCCATGACCGAGGCCACCAGCGCCTGCAACTCCAGCGGCCGGCCCTGTTCGACGTCCTGCAGCATGGAGGTCTTGTGCTGGCCCACGGCCTGCGCGCCGGCAATGCGCTTTTCCAGGCTCACCTTGAACTGAACGCCCAGTTTCTCGCCGATGGTCTGGGCCTCGCGCATCATCGCGGC
Organism: uncultured Rhodoferax sp.; assembly: GCA_964483855.1. Lineage (GTDB taxonomy): Bacteria > Pseudomonadota > Gammaproteobacteria > Burkholderiales > Burkholderiaceae_C > CAISIP01. The sequence goes on along the minus strand of CAZADK010000112.1, from coordinate 7,280 downwards.
CGCAAGTTCGCGCGTCGGGCCGTAGACGCAGATATCTTCCAGTGTGGCGTGGGTGAGAGCACTGATCGGGTTGAAGCTCAGGTTGCCCCAGACTTTCAGCCAGATCTCGGCGCGAATGTCGCTGGAGACCGGCGCCTTGAACCCGGCGGCCTTGAACGCATCTGCGATTGCGCGCACCGCCGGCGTGTCGCTGCCGTCGATCTCGCCCAGCGTGAATCGGTTGCCCTCGATCACCTTGATGACGCCGGGCCGGATGACCTCGCTGGCCGGGTAGACCACGCTGCCGATCACGCGGTTCACATCGATGTGGCGGGCGATCACGCCATCGGGGTCCACGGCCTTCACCGGCGTGCCCTCATGAGCTCCGGGCAGTTTATGGAAGTACCACCACGGGATGCCGTTCTGCATGGTCACCACCCGGGTTGTATCGTGCATCAACGCGGGCAACTCGGCGGCCACGGCGGCAACCTGGTGCGCCTTCATGCCCAGGATCACCACGTCCTGCTGGCCGGCCTCGGCGATCACCGACGTTGTTCGTGCCGGGCGGGCCAGCAGCGCATTGCCGTTTTCCTCGATCAGCGCCATGCCGTTTTGCCGCACCGCCTCCAGGTTGGCGCCGCGCAGGATCAGTGTGATCTCATGGCCGGTCAGGGCCAGCTTGACGCCTAACATGCCGCCGATGGCCCCCGCGCCCACAATACAGATCTTCATGCTTGGATTCCTGCCGGTTCTTCAAGGGTCTGTAGCGCACTGAAGGTCTTGCGCAGCGCAATCTTCTCGGTTGCAAAGCGGTTGCAAAGCGCAGTTTCGTGGGCACACCACAACACACCAAAACTATTCACAAGAATAAGTGGTCGGAAATCTTCGTCTATTTCAACCACTTTGACTCATCGTCCGAGAACGCGACTCTGCGCGTGCAGGGAGTGCCAACTGTACCTGCCGATTATGAGTTTTCTGGTTGCGGATTCATTTGACATTCGGGGTTGATAGCTCGCAGTTGCATGCCCGTTCGCAGGGTATGGAACAGTGGAAAATGGTGCGGCTGGTCCCCTGCGGGCAGCGCCGTCTCGCCCCAACTCCGGAGTCCCCATGTCTGCACAGCCCCGTCCCGCCGGCATGTACCCGATGCTTTACGCCTTTTTCGACCGTGACGGCGCTCTGGACCGCTCGGCGGTCCGCCGCCAGGTCGATGCCTGCGTTGCCAACGGCGCCCACGGTGTGGCGGTGCTCGGACTGGCGACCGAAGTGTCGAAGCTGACCGAGGCCGAGCGGCATACGCTGGTCGAGTGGGTCGCGGCCGATCTCGACGGACGGCTGCCGCTGGCGGTGACCGTATTTGGCGAAAAGCCGGAGCAACAGATCGCGTTCGGCCGCTACGCAAAGGACTGTGGTGCGCAGTGGCTGATCCTGCAGCCGCCGCGCTCGCTCGGCGCCGGCGATGCGGCGCCGCTGCACTTCTTCGGCGCGATCATGGACCGGCTCGACATGACACTGGCGATCCAGAACGCGCCCGAATACATCGGGGTCGGCCTGAGCGTCGACGGCATCGTCGCGCTCGCGGGGAACCATGCCAACTTCACCGTGCTCAAGGGTGAGGGAGCGGTGCTGGCGATACGCGAGGTCATCGAACGCACCGAGGGCAAGCTCGCGGTATTCAACGGGCGCGCCGGGCTGGAACTCACCGACAACCTGCGCGCCGGCTGCGCCGGCATGGTGCCCGGCATGGATTTTGTTGATCGCCAGGCGCGGGTGTTCGACCTGATGCAGTCCGGGTGCGAGGCCGAGGCCGAGGCGGTCTATCGCGAAGTACTGCCCGGCATCGTGTTTGCGATGGCCTCGATCGAGCACCTGGTTTGTTACGGCAAGCGCATCGCCGCGCGCCGGCTGGGCATCACGCAGGTGTTCGACCGGATGCCGGCGCTGGCGCCGACCGCGTTTGGGCTGGCCTGCACCGAGCGCATCGCCGACGCGCTCGGTGCTCTGCGCTGAGTGTCGCGCCGGGCCCGCCACCCATGGGCACCCCGTCGTGGGCCCGGTTGGTTGCCTCGCACGCTCCGACCCGGCGCGGCGTGATCGGGAGGCGAGTCCACCCACGCGCAAAGCCGCAATCCCCGAAGCCGCACGGCCAAGCCGAAGCCGACCAGTGAGCCAACCCGAATCGGGTGTGCCATCTCCGTCGAGCCGAGGAACCTCGCGCTTGAAAAATCCGTTCCTGGCAATGGCTCATGCATTGCTACGCCGGCGTTAACGGCAGTGGCAGTGCGTCAGCGCAGGCCGGGGGCAGTGCGTCAGCGCAGGCCGAAGAAGCTCAGCACGAGTCCAACCACGACGATGAGGCCCACGATGTAGATGATGGTGTTCATGACAATGCTCCATATGGAATGACAGAAGCCATCGTAGGGGGTTTGGGTCAATGGGCGTGAACGACGTCGCGACGTATTGCTGTAGGACAGAGACGGCTTGGCAGCCAGCGACGACAGACCCTGCGATTGCGCGCGCACATTGACACGTTGCGAGTCGGCACGCCTTTTCGGCAAAAATGACATCGACGCGGTGGGACAGGCCGTCCGCCTCCATCCGCATGGCGCCAGCGCAGTCAATCCGGTCGCCTGCGCCATACGCAAGATGTGGTCGGGGCCATACCATCGGTGCGGCCAGCGCAGCCATGAACCATTCACACCAATGCGGATTGCGCATGACCAGCACCAGAGTGCCGCCTGGCTTCACCAGGCTGACAAGCTGGTGCCAATTACATTGCAGGCATTGATATATTAGAAATATGCTGAGTCAATAATGAATCGGCAAGAAGCCGTTCGTCACCATTTCCGCAACCGAAGGAGCAATCCGTGAACAATCCCCGCTGGCAGGGCATCTACCCTGCGATCACCACCAAGTTCCACGCCGACGAGCGTATCGACGCTGAAGGAACCGCCCGGCACATCGATTTCCAGATCCGCAACGGCATTCATGGCTTGGTCACCTGCGGTTCGCTCGGCGAGGCCAGCACGCTGACGCTGGAAGAAAAGCTCGAGGTGACCCGGATTGCGCTCGAGGCCAGCGCCGGCCGGGTACCCGTGCTGGCCAATGTCTCGGAGACCAGCACGCGCGAGGCGCTGCGGTTCATCGATGGCGGCAACGTGCTGGGCGTGGCGGGTTACATGGTGATGCCGTCCGTCATTTATGTGGCCGATGCGCGCGAGGCCATGGCCAACGTGCGGGCAATGGCCAACGCCGCGCAAAAACCGATCATGATCTACAACAACCCGATCGCCTACCGGGTGGATCTCAAGCCCGAACACATGCTGGCGCTGGCCGACTGCGAGTGGATCGCCGCCATCAAGGAGAGTTGTGGCGACACCCGAAGGATCACCGATCTGCGCAACGTGCTGGGTGATCGATATCAGTTGTTCCTTGGCGTGGACGATCTCGCGTTCGAAGGCCTGACGCTGGGTTGTGATGGTTTGCTCGCGGGCGTGGGCTGCGCCTTTCCGCGCGAGACCGTGGCCTTGTACGACCTGATCAAGGCCGGCAAGTATGCCGAAGCCCTTGTGTTGTACCAGTGGATGACACCGATGCTCCATCTCGATGTGTCCACGAAACTGGTGCAGAACCTCAAGCTCATCGATCTGCTGGTCGGCGTGGGGACCGAGCACATGCGCCGGCCGCGCCTGCCGCTGGTGGGTGAGGAGCGGTCTGCAATCGAGAAGATTGTTGCCAGGGCCTTGGCAACGCGGCCGGCAAAGTACCAGTCGGTTCCCTGATCGCGCGGCTGATTCGATTTCTCTGGCCTGGATTTGGCGAGTGACGACCGGAAAAGCCCCGCAACGCCAGCGCAAACGCCGGGCGCCCATCAGGCCTACGATGCGATCGAAGTCCTGGTTTCGACGCTACAGATCGAGCCGGGCAGCCCGGTTGTGGAAACCGACCTGGTGGAGCGAACCGGTCTGGGGCGCACGCCGGTGCGCGAGGCGCTGATGCCCAGCGCATGGTCAAGGCGGCTGCGCGGGGCAACCGGGAGGAATACATGCGCGCGGATCACGAACTCGACCTGGTCAACCACCAGGCCAGCGAGAACCGGTCGGCGGTCAATTGCGTGGTCCCCCTGGTCGTGCAATGCCGGCGTTTCTGGCATGCCTACCAGCAGAGGGAGAAATGGGAGAGGGCGCGCGCGCCCATGTGCAACTGGCCGAAGGTATTGCCAGCGCCGATGAAGCTGCCGCGGTGCGCGGTGCCAGTGGGTTATTGGATTATCTGGAGCGGTTTGCGTGGCGGGTGATCGAACGCTGACGCGTTGTACCGCGTCGGCTTCATGGGTATCGACCGTGGGAAACTATCCGCCGGCAGGCCGGCATCGCGGCCAGACATGAAAGGGCTCTCCGAGGGCGCGATGCCATGTCCGGCCGGCGAGGCCTGGCCTTGTGGCCGTTCAGAACGAGTGCCGCACGCCGAACCCGTACCTCGTGTTGCCGCTGGTCTTGACGCCGCCGGTTTTGCCGTCCCAGTCGGTCACGCCGAGGTACATGTCGGTGCGTTTGGACACCATGTACAACGCGCCCAACGTGAAGCCGGCGCGTTTCGTGTTGCCGGCGGCGGCGTTGTCCTTCGAATAACCATAGGCGGCGGAAACCGTCAAGGCGCCACTGAGTGGCACGTCAAGGCCGATCGAATACTCGCTCGTCTTGGCAGCCGCCGGGAACTTCACATTGCCGTAAAGGCCTTTGATGACCGCAGCGCCCAGGTCGTAGGAGGCGCTGAGTCGGGTGAACTTGTTGTCGGTGGCACCCAGCCCTTCGATCTGATAGCCGGCGACGACCGTCAACGGGCCGCCGGAATAGCTGGCGCTGATCGATTTCACGTTCAGGTCGGTGTTGGGGGCTTCGTCGAGCGAGTAACTGACCGCGGCTGCAAAACCACCGAAAGAAGGTGTGGAGTAGCGCATCGTGTTGGCCGGATTCGCGTTATATCCGGTGCTGGCGAAGAAATTGTTTTCGACCGAAAAACCGGAGTCGAACATTGCATTGATGGCACCGCTCACGTCGTCGTAAGCGGTCCAGGCCTTGCCGATCCGGAATTCACCAAAACCACCGGACAGGCCGATCCAGGACTGACGGCTGAACACCTGCCCCGCTACGGCGGCAGCGCCGGTGTCAACGCCGAAGCCCTGCTCGAGGTTGAAGTTGGCCTTCAATCCTCCGCCGAGGTCCTCCGAGCCAATCAGGCCCCAGCGACTGCCGGAGACCGTGCCCGAGTCCACGGTCCATTGGTTGACGCCGCCCAACGGATCGTTGTGGATCAGTGAAGCATCGATCCGCCCGTAAAGCGTGACGGTGGACTGCGCATGTGCAGCGCCCACCATTGCACCCAGAACCGCCAATGTGATCAGCGACTTTTTCATTTCTGCTTCCTTTGTTTGATGCCATGAGATTTTGATGGACCCCTGCCCGGACGCTGCAATGCAGCAATTAACATGCCTGAATGCCGTCGCTGGCAGGCGATGCCGGCCATCGGGGTTCCGGAGGGAGCCTGTCGTCCAGTCCGGTCCGGGTAGCTGGACCGATGCACGCAACTGGGGCTTGTGGGCCTGGTGTGTCGTGCACCGAAATGGTGAGAACATGGCGCGAGGGTGTCAAACTGGTGTTTTGCGCCACCATCGCAGCGATGGTTTGTTTGCGCAGTGTCACGCCCGGTGCTCCGAAGACAGAGCGTGCTCCAGGAAGCGACCACCGGTCGGATCGGCGGGCCCCGGTCATGTCCGCGACGGCCTGTTTTCTTACATTGGAACGGGGATTGTGCGGATGACCCAGACCGGCGCATCCGATCAAATTGGCTGGGTCAACAGTTATCTTGTTACAAGGAAAATACCATGATCTACCCTCGCAAACCCACCCTTTCTCTGCTTGCCGCCGTGAGCATGTCGGCTTTGTTGCTCGGCGGCTGCGCCGACATGAACCTGAGCAAGACCCAGCGTGACTCGGCCATCGGCGCCGGTGTCGGCGCCGTGGCTGGCGCAGTCCTAGGCGGCGGCGCCAAGAGCGCGGTCATCGGCGGTGCGGTCGGCGCTGCCGGTGGTTACGTCTGGTCCAAACACATGGCGGACAAGAAAACTGCGATGGAGCGGGCCACCCAGGGTACCGGTGTCGCCGTCACGCAGACCCAAGACAACCAGCTCAAACTACAAATTCCGAGCGACGTGTCCTTCGATACCGGCCGCTCCGACATCAAGGCAGAACTGCGGCCGTTGCTTGATCAGTTTGCCGACGGCCTGTCGGGCCAGCCCAATACCGAGATCCGTATCGTCGGCCACACCGACAACGTCGGTTCCGATGCGGTCAACAATCCCTTGTCGTTGCAGCGTGCACAGTCGACCCGTGAGTACCTCACGGCCAGGGGCGTGAATCCGGGCCGGGTATTGATCGATGGTCGAGGCGAACGCGAGCCGGTCGCGACGAATGCAACGGCGGACGGTCGTGCCCAGAATCGGCGGGTCGAGATCTTCCTGGCCGAGCGTGCGACGGTGGCGAGGAACTGATAGCCATACCTCGCATGCCCCACGGCACTTCGGGGTCGGCGACGTTTTCACGATGGGGCCCGGTTGCGGGCACACCGAGGTGTTGGGCGCCAGCGGCTGTCCAGCTTCCGGGCCGCAAACACGGCTGACTGCAGGACCCGGTTGCGGTGGCCTGGGCACCCGGACCGCGGCCCACTGTCGTGGCGCGGCTGTGCCAGTCACAGTCGCAATTGGAGCCGCGCGCCGATAAGGCCTGAATACACTTCTCTGCGGTTGCCGCAATGCGCAATTGCCAGACATCTATTCAGGAATCGGGAAACCATGAAATCGCATGCACGGGTCGTCGTCATTGGTGGCGGGGCGGTCAGCGTCAGCACGCTGTACCACCCGGTCGAAAATGGCGGGCCGGACGTCGTGCTGATCGAGCGAACCGAGCTTACGGCGGGTTCGACCTGGCATGCAGCGGGCTCGTTCCCTTGTCCAACATGAGCTACACCAAGGGCCAGCTGCACAACGACTCTCCAGCAAATATGGCTTTGCCAACTTGCTTGACCCCTCGGGGCGGAGCAACCTGCGGTAAATGAAGAAACGGCAGTCGCAATCGGAGAGCCCACCCCCCCGTTTTTGGCATGCTCCCCAAATGTCATCCAATTTTCTTAGGAGCTAGCGCAAATGGCCTCATTGCCTGAACGAGCCAAGGTTGTCATCATCGGCCAGGGCGGCATCGTGGGTGCCTCGGTGGTGCACCACCTGATCGAACGCGGCTGGGACA
>CAZADK010000111.1:0-9831 GCA_964483855.1 uncultured Rhodoferax sp. | reverse complement strand
TCCCAAGTTTCCTCGCACCCCCTCGGGGGGCCTGGCGCAGCCAGGGCTGGGGGCGATCTTGAGGAAACGCCGGGCCGCTCCCAAGTTTCCTCGCACCCCCTCGGGGGGCCTGGCGAAGCCAGGGTTGGGGGCGATCTCAGCGCAACTTGCCCAGCAACTGCGCCAGCGCAACCCCGCTGACCAGGGCGATGGCGTTCTTGTCGGCGAAGCGCCGGGCCGTGTCGTTGACCTCGCCCAGCGTGATGTAGACGCCCTGACTGGCATCGAGCGCGCTGCGCGCCTTGTCCAGCGCGCGCAGCGGCTCCACGCCGTGGCTGGCTGCCTTCCAGCGTTTGGCCGCAACGAGTGTGGTCTGCGCACCGCGTGTGAGTTGCAGGTCTGCCGCCTGCCCGTCGAGCAGGGTCACGCTGAACCCCTGCGCCCGGTAGGCCTGCTCGAGCGTTTCGCGGAAGTCGCGCCACGGCATCGAACCGGCGCGCTCCAGCGTCTGTGCGACGCTACGGGTGCTGGGCGCACGGATCTGCCGGTAGGCCGCGATGCAACCGATGACCAGGAACGGGATCGCCCCCATCAGGCCGAACACCACGTATTTAGGCGGCAGCAAGGCACTCGAAGCGAGCGCGAAAAGTGCCACGACGGCGAAGCTGATCCACCACGGCGACCGCAACAGGATCGCGAACAGCGAATTCTTTGCCATCTTCAGTTTCACGCCACATCCTCCAAGGGTCGCCCGCACACGGGTGGACGCCGTTTGTACCATGGGCCGTGCAGCAGCGACATCGCACTGGCGCCGCATGGTGTCTGGCGAGAACCTGACATGGATCAATTCTTTCTGCGCCGCCGGGTGCGAAGCTAGGTGATGTTTCTCTACCAGCGAAGGGGTTGTCATGACACACGAAAGCATCCGCATCATCCGTGACGAACATGCGGCCTTGGCGGCCATGTTGCGCTCGCTGCTCATGATGGTGGAGCGTGGCCCCGGCGACGCCGCAGACCGGTATTTCGATGTGTTGCGCGCGATGTTGTTCTACATCGACGAATTTCCCGAGCGGCTGCACCATCCCAAGGAGTCCGAGCTGCTGTTTCCCAAGGTGGCGCGCGCGGCTCCGCAAACGGGTGCCGCCATCGCGCAACTGGAACAGGATCACGATCGAGGTGAAGGCGCGGTGCGCGATCTGCAGCACCAACTGCTGGCCTGGGAGCTGCTGGGCGACTCGCGGCGCCAGCCCTTCGAGGCATCAGCGCGCGGTTATGTGCGCTTTTACCTGGACCACATGCACCTGGAAGAAAGGGAGATTCTTCCGGCCGCTGAAAAAATGCTGGATGCCAACGACTGGGCCGAACTGGACGCAGCTTTCGCGACCAACTGCGACCCGCTCACGGGCAAGTATCCGCGCGATCCGTTGTACGACCGGCTGTTCACCCGCATCGTGATGATCGCACCCGAGCCCATCGGGCTTGGCTCCACGCGCTGACGGGGTCGGGCCTGTGCGGGTTTGTCCTATCGAAAACGCACCTTGCACTTGACGCCGGCCGGCATGTTGCCAGACGGATTGGGCAGTTCCAGGCGCACGCCGAAGGTGCCGCTGGCCGAGTCGACGACCCGGTCGACGATCTGCACCGTGGCCTTGAAGCGGCCCTTGGTCGGCGCCTCGGCCTCGACTTCGGCCGCGGCGCCGGCCTTGACCCGGTTGTACAGCGCCACCGGCAGCACCACCTCGACACGCAGTGGATGCACCTGCGCCATCTTCAGGATCGGCCGCGCGCTCTCCCCGGTCTGCGCCAGTTCGCCCGGGTGCTGCTGGACTTCAGTGACCACGCCGTCGAACGGGCTGAGCAAGGTGCGCTGGCGCAGCTGCTCTTCCAGCCGCTTGCTCTCGAGCACCGACAGCTGCCGGTTGTCCCGCGCCTCGAGCAACTCGGCTTGCGCGACCCGCAGTTCGGCCGCAGCATCGTCGCGTTCCTGCGACGAGACGAAGTTTTGCCGGCTCAGTTCTTCACGCCGACGCAGCTTGTCGCGCGCATAGTCGACCCGCGCTTCGGCTGAACGCAGGTTGCCTTCCATCACGGCACGGAACCGGGCCGAGTCCAGCGCCGCCTGCTCGACGCCGGACTGCAGCTCGACCAGGCGCTCGCCCTTGCGCACGCTACTGCCGCGCTGCACGAGTACCTGATCGATCAACGCCTCCACTGAGCTGCGGATCTCGATCCGGCGGTAGGGCTCGATCAGGCACTGGTATTCCCCATCGAGGGCACGGGCCGGGCCGGCCGTCACGAGCAAGGTCAGCAGCGCGACGGTGGCGATCGGTTTGACGTTCATATCTGGTTCCCGGCGAATGCCAACATGGTATCGAGGTTCTGATCCTGCTTGAGGGTATCGCGCCGGGTACGCGCATGAATGGCCTGCGCGCGGCGCTGCACATGGTGGCGCAGCCGCTCGACCCAGAACGCTGGCGGCCCTGCGGGGAACAGGCGCCGCAACAGCCGATGCAGTTGTCCGCCGTGCTCGCGTAACACCGTGTCGTCGAGGGCGACGATGGCCACTGCGCTGCCCGCGTCGCCTTGGCGCGCACAACGTCCGATCAGCTGGCGGTCGATGCGCGGCGAGTCGTGGAACTCGGTCAACACGACACACAGGCCGCCCGCTGCCGCAACGCCCTCGCCCAGATGGATGTCCGTGCCACGGCCGGCCATGTTGGTGGCCACCGTGACGGTACCGGCCAGGCCGGCCTGCGCCACGACCTCGGATTCGCCGGCGTCCTGGCGTGCATTGAGCACCCGGTGTTCGATGCCGGCGCGTGTCAAGGCGTGCGACAGATGTTCGGACGCCTCGACCGAACGCGAGCCGATCAGCACGGCGCGACCGGTCTGGCGCACACGCTGCACCTCCTGAGCGACCGCCCGCCATTTGTCGTCTTCGGTGGCGCAGCACCGCGTCGGCGCCATGGTTCGGATACAAGGGCGGTTGGTGGGAATGGCGATGGTCTCCAGCGCATACACGGCCCAGATTTCGTGACGCACCTCGCGCGCGGTGCCGGTCATGCCCGACAGGCGCAGGTAGCGCCGGAAGAAGCGCTGGTAGGTGATGCGCGCCAGCGTGCGGTTGTGCTCCGACAGCGGGCAACCTTCCTTGGCCTCGATGAGCTGGTGCAGGCCTTGCTCCCAGGTGCGCCCAGGCAGGATGCGGCCGGTGTATTCGTCGATGATGTGCACCTTGTCGTCGGCCAGCAGGTAGTGCTGGTCGCGCTGGAACAGGTGCAGTGCGCGCAGCGCCTGCGACACCAAGTGTTCGCGCCCGTGGGCTGCGGTCCAGGCTGGGCCGAGGTCGGCGCACATGTCGGCCAGCCGTGCGCGTCCGGCGTGCGAGAGGTGCAGTTCGCGCCGTGCAATGATCAGTTCGAAGTCGCGGCCCGGCTCGAGCTGGCTGGCCAGCGCCAGCGCCTGGCTGTACAGGGCCGGGTCGCCCGGGCTCTCGCCTTTCTCGGCCAGGATCAGCGGCGTGCGGGCCTCGTCGATCAGCACGCTGTCGGCCTCGTCGACGATGGCGAAATGCAGTCCGCGCAGCAGCAGCGCATGGCCCTGGCCGGGGCCCACGTGCGAACGCATCCGCAGCTGGGCGCGGCTGGCCCGGCCGCCGGCCGTGACCCGGTCCTTCAGGTAGTCAAACACCAGCTCCTTGTTGGTGCAGTAGGTCACATGGCAGGCATAGGCGGCGCCGCGCTGTGGCAGCGACAGGCCGGTGATGATGATGCCGGTGGTAAGGCCGAAGTAGGCGTAGAGCGGACCCATTTCCAGGGCGTCACGTTCGGCCAGGTAGTCGTTGACTGTCACCACATGCACCGGCAGCCCGGCCACGCCGGCGATGCATGCAGCCAGCGCGGCGGTCAAGGTCTTGCCTTCGCCAGTCTGCATTTCCGCCAGCTTGCCGGCGAACAAGGCGGCGGCGCCCATCAGCTGCACGTCGAACGGACGTTTGCCCAGCGTGCGTGCACAGGCCTCGCGCACCAGCGCAAAGGCCCGTGCGGTCGCAACCGGCTCATCGAGCGCGTCGCGCGCGACCCGGCGCATGTCCTGGCGGATCTGTTCGTCCGACAAAGCGTGGACTGCCCGTTCCTGCCGTGTCGCCTCGCGCGCCAAACCGGCCAGCCGCGCGCGCAGTGGCCGCACCGCATGCCAGAGGCTGCCCACCACCTTGCGGGTCCAGCCGTCGAGCGCGTTTTCCTTGCGGTCCAGCCGCTCCGGATAGACGCTGTGCGCGCGTTCGACCTGTGCCAGGCTAGACATGGAACTGCGACAGGAACAGCCGGCGCACCGATTGCCAGATACGAATGCCGACCGGCTCGTCGGGATGCGCGAACCGCACGTAAACGCGACTGCCGATGAAATTGGCCGGCACGTCGCGCGCAAGCTGCAGCTCGAACTCGAACAGCGACTCCAGCGACGTGGTTCCTTTTTCGTCGCGCGGATCCATCGCGATCAAGCCGCCACCGGATTGGCCGAGCGCCGGGCTGGGCAGCTCCTTGCCGGCCTTGGGCACTTCGCGCACCAGCCGAGCGGACTGTATGGTCGTGATGTCCTGCGGCAGGCGGATCTCGACGTCGTGGGTGGCCGCGCGCACCAGATCGACCTGCGACTGGCCTACGACGACGCGCACCAGCGGCGTGTATTGGCCCACCACGTAACCCACCACTTCGCCCTTCTTGACGAAACGTCCGGGCATATCCTGTGGTTGCTCGATCAGCAGCGTGCCGCTGGCCGAAGCGCGCAGCGACAGCTGCGCTGCCTCGTCGAGCAGCCGGTCCAGCGCTGCCTGTTCACGCCGCATGTCTTCCTCGAGTTGTCCGGCCTGGGCTGGCTGCACGCCCCAGGCGGCGTCGTACCGCGCATGTGCCTCCTCCAGCTTGGCGCGTTGCCCGGCGATGCCCGAGTGCAGCGCCGGGTCGTGGCTTTGCACCACCATTTGGCCGGGTTCGACGGTCGCGAAGGCGCGCGCCGTGACCTCGGTGATGAAGCCGCTGCCGCCGGCCCGCAGCAAGGCCTGCTCGGGCAGCCAGACAACGCCTTCGGCATGGGTGTGGCGCGGCAGTGGCACGACGAACAGCAGCACCACGATCAGGCCGATGCCGGCCAGCAGCACGGTGCGCACGCGCAGGCTGCGCGCCGCGTATTGCGGCCCGTTCATGACCGCCGCGATGCCCTTGTAGATCGGCACGCCCAGGCTGGCGATGAGCCCCCACAACGCGAGCAACACGCCGAGGAAGAAATACTGCTGCGCCACGAAGACCGCAATGCCGAACAACACGAACATGCGGTATGCGAAGGCCAGCGGGGCGTAACCCAGGAACCAGCGGCGCTCGCCAGGCGTCGCCGGTGGTGGCTCGGCCTGCTTGACGCCGAACAGGTAGCGCTCGGCCAGGTATTGCCAATGCTTGTTGGCGCGGCTGCCCAGGTTGGGAATCTCCACCCAGTCGGCCAGCACGTAGTACCCGTCGTAACGCAGCAGCGGGTTGGCGTTGAACAGCAGCGTGGTCACGCTGGCCAGCACGATCGCGTTGTAGGTCAGCGATCGCGCCAGGCCGGGCTCGAGGATGATCCACAGGTAGAAGGCCAACGCCGCGATGAACAGCTCGGTCAACATGCCGGCGGCGCCGACCAGCATGCGGTCGGTCTTCCTGACGAAGGCCGACGAGCTCGAGGCTTCGACGTAGGGGATCGGGAAAAACACCAGCAGCATGATGCCCATCTCGTGCACCTCGCCGCCGCGCATGCGGGTGGCGATGCCGTGGCCCATTTCGTGGCAGGCCTTGACCAGCGGAAACACCACCGCCATGATCAGCAGGTTGTCGAAGGCCAGCATCTGCTCGCCGAAGTTTTCGGTCAGGTCGGGCCAGTATGAAGGCACCAGTGCCAGTGCCGGCAACACCACGGCCAGCCAGATCGCCAGACCCCAGCCGCCGAGCAGCGGGCGCATCCAGGCCACGATCTTGACCAGCACCCGGTCCGGGTCCCAGAGCGGAAAACGCAGCGAGATCGGGTTCATGAAGCGGCTCATGAACTTGCGGCGCTTTTCCTTCGTGCGGCGTTCGAACAACTCGGCCACGTCGGGATCCACGTCGCACTGCACCAGGTCCGAGCCGTGCAGCTGGCCCAGCAGCTTGATCACCTCTTCCTGCGCCGGCGTGTCGTCGGCCAGCTGGGCGGTCAGGCGTTTCCAGATCGCCGCCATGTCGCGCTTGCCGTCCATCAGGCTGATGACCTGGTGCGAGGCGGGATTGAAGCGGTGGTACTTGCCGGCGATCCGGTCTTCCATCACGTACCAGACCGCGCCGCGGTAGGCATGGCGGTGAATACGCACATGGCCGCGCAGCCGCGGCTTGAGGTGCTCGACCCGGTACCAGTTGGTCGACAGCAGGGCGCTGGTTTCGGCAGACATCTTGGTGGTTCAGCCGCATGGCGCAGTGCGCGTTGTAGCGTGAGGGCCACGACAGCCCGCGGAGCGTAGCCATCGGTCCATGGCCCCGGCCTCGGTCTTTCCTTTCCTCGTGGCGGGTTTCAGGTTTCCGCGCCGCGCCGGCTCATGCCTGCCGCCAAGCGCGCCAGCGCCAACGCACAACAGCAGGCATGGCACGGCAGCGGCCATCACAACATCCACTGCCAGGCCTTGAGGCGCAGCCAGTCGGTGAAGCGGTGGGTCCAGATCCACAGCAGGCTGCGTTCGCCGGCGCTGACCTTGGCGACGCCCTCCATGCCGGGGCGCATCGGGACCGGGCCTTGCTCGGCCTTGTCGGTCAGTTCGGCCTCGACGCGGAAAAAGTTGCGGCCGTCCTCGGCCACGGATACCGGCGTGATGCGCTTGACGGTCAATGGGTAGGCCAGGCCAGGCAGGCTGGTCAGCACCAGTTCGCCGGGTTCGCCGAGCCTGACCTGCGCGATGTCGCGTTCGTCGATCTTCAGGATCACGCGCCAGGCGTCGAGCGGCGCGAGCTCGAACAACACCTTGCCCTGCTCGACGGGCGAGCCGAGCTCCTGTGACAAGTCGCCGCGCATCACGACGCCATCGAACGGCGCCACCACTTCGACGCGGCTGAGTTTTTCCAGTGTCAGGTCGAGTTGGGCCCGGGCCTGGTTGGCTTGTGCCGAGGCCAGCCGCAACGCGACGCGGTCGGCCTTGGCCATGGCTTCGCGTTCCTTGCGCACCGCAACCTCGAGTTCGGACTCCCAGCGCACCCGCTCCAGCCGCAGGTCCTTGTCCTCGAGCACCGCCAGCACCTGGCCTTTTTTCACGATGTCGCCCGCGCGCGCCGGCGCCTGCCGGATGTAGCCCTGGAACGGTGCCACCGCAACACGCTGGATCGCGCCTTCGACCACCGCCTGGGACGCGACGCGGTAGTCGGCTGGATACAGCGCCAGGAACAGGATCAGCAGCGCAGCGAGCACCACCAGCAATTTGATGCCAGGGCGCGAGGTGTCGGTGGTACGGCGCAGCAGGGTCTGCCAGCTGCGTCGGCCGTGGCGCAGCAGGTTTTCCTCGGCGGTCAGCTTGAGTTCGACGATCGGGGCCATGGTCAGCGCCAGGGTCTCGAGGGCCTCGCATTCGTCGCGGGTGAACGGCGTGTCGCGCTCGAGCAGCCAGATTGCGACCACCCGGTCGGCGGCCTCCAGCGGCACGGCGCACAAGGCCGCGCTGCCGCTCTCGCTGCCATAGTGGCGCAGCGCCGCGGTGATCAGTGTCGCGCCCTCTTCGGGTTCGGGCACGACCACGGTGGCGCGCTGGTCGAAGGCCTCGTTCATGGCCACGGCGGCCAGGTTGACCAGATTGGTCTTCTCGTCGAACGTGGCCGAGTGCGAGACCGCACTGACCTGCACCGTCTTGCCTTTTTCCAGGCCCAACTGGACCTGGTGGCAGCCGAATTGCTGCGCCAGCCGGTTCACGATGGCCAGCGAAGCCTTGTGCGAGTCGGTTTCCGCCAGCGCCGCCAGTGCCAGGTCGAACAGGAAACTCGAACGCGCCAGTCGCGTTTCCTGCGCGCCCAGCTGACGCCGGTTGTGCAGGTCCATCAGCCAGCCCACGCCCCAATGCAACATGCGCATCGCGTGGTTCAGCGCATCGTCCGCGCTGCCGTGCAGTTCGAGCACCACCGCACCGAACAGCCGGCCGCCGCCGTCGAGCGGATAGGCGAACTGGGTCGGCTTGCCGGTATCGCGCCGCACCACGCCCTGGCGCTTGACCAGCGCCTCCTGGGCCACATCGCCGAGATGGCTCAGGTCGGTCTGCCCGGGCCAGACGGCGGCCGGGGCATAACTGCCATCGGCGTCCTGCAGCAGGATCAGCCCGCTGTGCGCATGCGGCAACATGCCGCACAACACCGGAAGCCAGGCTTGACACAACTGTTCGGCGGTGCGCGCCTGGGCCAGCGCAGCCCAGGGATCGAGGGCGACGGCGCGCCCGGCCGTCGGCTCGTTGGCCGCCTGGTGCGGTGTGAAGGGCTCATTGCGCGACAGCATCGATCAGCTCCTGGCCGTTGAACAATGGTCGCAGCGGACGGGACCGGCTGGCGCCGGGCCCGCGTGCCGAAAAGGCACCATCACAGCGCCAGAAGCCTGTCGGCCTGCGCTGGCGACAACCAGCGGGTGATTTATTTGAGCTCGCCGTGCCGCGACTCGTATTCCGTCATCAGCTTGGCGAGCAGCTCCGACAACCGCTTGGCGGCAAACGGGCTCATCACGAGGCGATGGGCCAGTTCGATCTCGACCTCGGGCTGGCTGCGGTCCCAGCTGTTGTTCAGGCCGAAGTTCAGCACCACTTCCTCGCGGGTGGAATTGGCGTTGGCGAAATTCACGTAGGAACTTTTGAGGTGCTCGACATTCCACTTGACGCGCGGCCCCGCGGCACCAGCAGGTGCTGCCGTCGGTGCGGTCTTCTTGGTTGGTTCCTTGTCAGTCGCCATGGATTTTGTTCCCCATCATCGGTTGTTGCGAGATTGCCAATCCATTTCACCAGCTAAGCCGGGCTGCCGCAAGCCCTGAAATCAGGGTGCGCGGCGATGCGGATGGCGATTATGGCAATATTACCTTCCAATCGTTGCCGTTCGCGGATTTGCTCGTGCCGGCAACCCAGCTCACCAGCCAATCGTTGCTGTTCACCGGTTTGCCGATGCCGAAGTCGAGCAGGCCGTTGTTGAAACGCACGGCGGGTGCCGTTGTGCCGCTCGAGGTGTCGGTGCCGGGTAGCTGCGCCGCGGCGGTGCCGCCTCCGCTGGCGGAGCTGCCTTGCGCCTGCTGCGGCGATGCGCTGGCGGGCGCCGGCGGCTGTTGTTGTTGGTGTGCCGCGCGTTGTTCGGCGGCGATGCGGAAGGCCTCGGGGCTCGGGATGTCGGGGATCAGTGCACTGTTGTAACCCGAGAGTTCCTGGTACACCCGCGACGCATCGATGGTGGTGATGACGCCGTTGCCATCGATGTCGGCGATGATCAGCGGGCTGAGGTCGTCCCAGGCTGCAAAGCCGGTGTTCAGCCGGATCGCCGTGCGCTGGATCATCTGCACATCCTCGAGCTCGTACGTCATGTTGCCGTTGGCGTCGCCGATGTAACCGACGATGTGCAGTGCGTCGTCGTCAGCGCATTCGACCAGCTGGTCGTTGATCGTGACGGCGGCGATGTCGACCCGATGCCTGGCCTTGTAGGTCGCATCGAACGGCACCATCGCGCTCAGATTGACCAGCTGGAGTGCGCCCGCGGGCAACAGGGTCGGGCTCGTGATGCTGATGCGCGCCAGGCCCGGCACGCTCAGGTCCACGTCCAGCGTGGCGCCGGCTGGCAGGCCGGCGCCGCC
>CAZADK010000110.1:6778-9920 GCA_964483855.1 uncultured Rhodoferax sp. | reverse complement strand
GCGTGCAGGTCGGTGAAGTCGACCGCGGTGCCGCTGGGGCCGTCGAGCGCCTTGACGTCGGGCACCAGCTGGATCAGGTAGCCGGAGGTGAATCGTGCAGCCAGCCCGCAATGGCGCAGCAGGTTGACCAGCAGCCAGGTCGAATCGCGGCAGGAACCGGACGCCAGCGACAAGGTCTCGTCGGGCGTCTGCACACCTGGTTCCATGCGGATCAGGTAACGCACGTCCTGGCTGACCATGCGGTTCACGTCGATCAGGAAGTCGATGGTGCGCCGCTCGGTGCGGTCGATCCGCGCCAGGTAGGCCTGCAGTTGCGCGGCCGCCGGCTCCACCGCCAGGTAAGGCGCCAGCTCCTGCTGCAGCAGCGATTCGTAGCTGAACGGATACTGCTCGGCCGCCGGCTCGAGGAAGAAGTCGAACGGGTTGTAGACCGACATGTCGGCCACCACATCGACGGTGATCTTGAACTCGCGGGTCTTCTCCGGGAACACCAGGCGCGCCTGGTAGTTGGCAAACGGATCCTGCTGCCAGTTGATGAAGTGGCCTGCCGGCTCGACCTTGAGCGAGTAGGACAGGATCTTGCTGCGGCAATGTGGCGCCGGTCGCAGCCGGATGACCTGGGGCCCGAGCGTGACCGGGCGGTCATATTGGTAATGGGTGACGTGGTGCAGGGCGGCGTGAATGGACATGCGGCAGTCTCGTGTAGTGGCGCCAGGTGGCGGCTCAGGGGAAGGCGGTTCTTCGGCCGATGCAGTGATACTAGCAGTCTGCCCGGTCGCGCGTCCCACGATGCCGGAATGCGACGATCGGGTGCAATACCCGTGCCGGGCCCGCCTTGGCGGCAGCAATTTGCGCACCACGATCCGGCGCCGATCAACCAGGGGAAATGCCATGCTTGCCGCATATTACGAACAGACCGGTCCGGCGCGGGAGGTCCTTCAGGTCGGTGACCTGCCGGAACCGGTGGCCGGACCGGGTGAGGTGCGCGTGCGTCTGCGCTGGTCGGGCGTCAACCCGTCGGATGTGAAGTCGCGCGCCGGCTTGCGCAACGCGGTCATGCCGTTTGCGCGTGTGGTGCCACACAGCGACGGCATGGGCGTGGTCGATGCGGTCGGCGCCGGTGTTGACCCGCAGCGTGTCGGCCAGCGGGTCTGGGTCTGGAACGCCGCCTGGGGCCGTGCCCACGGCACTGCGGCTCAGTATGTGGTGTTGCCGCGGCAGATGGCGGTGCCGCTGCCGGACACCACCAGCGACGAGGCCGGCGCCTGCCTGGGCATTCCAGCCATGACCGCCTTGCACGCGCTGCTCGCGCGTGGCGGCGTGGCCGGCCAACGGGTGCTGGTTGCAGGCGGGGCGGGCGCGGTCGGCCACTATGCGTTGCAGTTCTGCCGCCTGCTCGGTGCGCGGCAGGTGCTGGCAACCGTCAGCAGCACCGAAAAAGCCGCGATCGCGCAACAGGCTGGTGCGGATGTGGCAATCAACTACCGTACCGAATCGGTGAAGGAGCGGGTGCGCGAAGCGACGCAGGGGCACGGCATCGACCGCATCATCGAAGTCGACATTGCCGCCAATGCGGCGCTCGACCTGGAGTTGCTGCGCTCCGGCGGCGACCTGATGGTCTACGGCAGCGGCAAACCTGGTTTCGAGTTGCCGTTCTTCCCGCTCATCGTGAACAACCTGTCGTTCGGATTCTTCATCGTCTACAACCTGTCTACAGCCGATCGGCAACAGGCGCAATCCACGTTGCACGGCTGGCTTGCGCGCGGCCAGCTGAGCCACGCGATCGCTCAGCGTGTGCCGCTGGCGCAGATCGCGCAGGCGCACGAGGCGGTCGAGCAGGCCCGCGTGCCGGGTAACGTCGTGGTGCAGCTTCCATGACATGGAGCCTTGCCGTTGACATCGGCGGCGCGCGATGAAGACCTCCTCGCGCGGTGGGCGATCTGCCGGTGGCCTGGTCTATTCGACCGACAGCGGACGCATGTGCCCCGGGTGCCGGCAACCGGCGGTCGAATGCATCTGCGGCCAGGCCAGGCCGGTGGCGGCTGGAGACGGCATCGTGCGTGTCGGCCGCGAGAAAAAGGGCCGCGGCGGCAAGACGGTGACGCTGGTGCGCGGTCTGGCACTGGGCACCGCCGAACTGGCGTCACTCGGGCGCCAGCTCAAGACAGCCTGCGGCACTGGCGGCACGGTGGCCGATGGCGCGATCGAGATCCAGGGGGATCACGTGGAGCGGGTCGTACAGCTATTGCAGGCTCAGGCGTTCCCGGTCCGGCGCTCGGGCGGGTAGCGCCGGCTGCGGCCTGGCGGGCGCCGCGGCGGCCGACGATCTGTCCACGCAAGGGGGGAGGCATCTCGGCAACATTCCCCTGGCCATCCGTAGCATGGTGGCATGCACCCCGCTTCCTGGCACAGACCCGGAGCTGCTGGCGGTTGGTTGCCGGCGTTGTCGGGCTGGGTCGGCGGAACCGCGCTGCAGCTGACCCAGCCGGCCTTGTGGTCCTGGCCGGTGTACACCCTGCTGCTTGCAGCCGGCGCGGGGGTCGTGACGGCGATCGTGCGGTCGATGCGCGGGATGCAGCGGCGGGCACGCCACATCGGTCTGCTGCTCGCGGTGGCCGCGCTGGCATTCGGCTGCGTCGGTCTTCGCGCCGTGGCGTTCCAGGCTCGCAGCCTTCCGGCTGGGCTGGAAGGGCGCGACCTGCTGGTCACCGGGGTTGTCGCGACGATGCCGCAGCGTGGTGCCAACGGGCTGCGCTTCCAGGTGCTGGTCGAGTCGGCGCAGGCTGATGGGGTACCGGTTCGCGTGCCGCCACGGATCCAGCTCGGCTGGTATGGCACCACGGCCGACTCGGCTCGGGGTGGTGACGGCAGCTTCGACCAGCGCGAGCCGGCGGTGTGGGCCGGCGAGCGCTGGCGCATGGTGGTGCGCCTGAAGGCACCGCACGGCAACAGCAATCCACATGGATTCGACTACGAGTTGTGGTTATGGGAGCACGGCGTGCAAGCCACCGGTTATGTGCGCGAGGGTGCGCTGCGGTGGGAGCCGCAGCGCCTGGGACAGACCGGCCGGCATCCGGTCGAATGGCTGCGCCAGTCGGTGCGCCAGCGCGAGTGCCAGCCCGGCGTTGTAGCTGTAGCGCGC
>CAZADK010000110.1:0-6768 GCA_964483855.1 uncultured Rhodoferax sp. | reverse complement strand
CCAGTCGGTGCGCCAGCGCATCGATGCGCGATTGCCGCATTCGGCGCAGGCCGGCTGGATCAGCGCGCTGGTGACCGGCGACCAGAACGCCATCGACCGCGCCGACTGGGATATGTTCCGAGCCACCGGTGTCGCGCACCTGATGAGTATTTCCGGCTTGCATGTCACGATGTTTGCGTGGCTTGCGGCGACGCTGACCGCCGTGGGTTGGCGGCGCAGCGCTCGCCTGTGCCTGCGCCTGCCGGCGCAGCACGCGGCCTTGATCGGCGGCCCGGTGCTGGCCCTGGCCTATGCGGTTTTCAGCGGCTGGGGTATTCCGTCGCAGCGCACGATCGTCATGCTGGCCGTTGTCTGCCTATTGCGCCTGTCCGGCCGCAGCTGGCCGTGGCCGATGGTCTGGCTGCTGGCCGCTGTCGCGGTGCTGGTGACGGATCCCTGGGCCTTGTTGCAGGCCGGTTTTTGGCTCAGCTTCATCGCGGTGGGGGTGTTATTCGCATCCGATGATGGTGCCTCGGTGGGGCCGCTCTGGGGCCGGCTGCGTGCCTTGTTGCGCGAGCAATGGGTGATCACTCTTGCGCTGTCGCCCCTGGTGTTGTTGCTGTTCGGGCAGGTCTCGCTGGTCGGTTTTGCCGCCAACCTGGTCTCGATTCCCTGGGTCACCTTGCTGGTGACGCCGCTGGCCATGCTGGGCGTGCTGTTCGCGCCTGTCTGGGAACTGGCGGCGCTGGCCATCGCCGCGCTGGCGGGCTACCTGGGCTGGCTCGCCCAGCTGCCGTTTGCGACCGTGTCGGTCGCGGCCGCGCCATCGGGTGTCGCGGCTGCCGGCGTGCTGGCGGGGTGGCTGATCGTCATGCGGCTGCCGGCGCCGTTGCGTTTGGCCGGCCTCGCGTTGGCCGTGCCGGTCCTGCTCTGGCAGGCACCACGTCCGGCGGCCGGACAGTTCGATCTGCTGGCGGCCGACATCGGACAGGGCAACGCGGTGCTGGTGCGCACGGCTCGCCATGCGTTGTTGTACGACGCTGGCCCGCGGTACTCGCGTGACAGCGATGCTGGCCACCGGGTCCTGCTGCCCCTGCTGCGCGCGCTCGGCGTCGCGCCAGACCTGCTGGTGCTGAGCCATGGCGACAGCGACCATGTAGGTGGCGCCGCCTCGGTGCTGGCCATGCATCCAGGCACCGCGCTGCTGGGCGCACTCGAACCGGAACATGGTCTGTGGGTCTTGCGACCGGGCCGCCGATGCGAGGCGGGGCAACGCTGGCACTGGGACGGCGTGGAGTTTGCCGTGTTGCATCCGCAGCCGGCGGACTACCTCAGCCGCGCCAGCAAGCCCAACGCCCTGTCGTGTGTGCTGCATGTCCGCGCCGCCACGACGGGCCGGCAGCCGGCTGCGGCACTGCTGGCAGGTGACATCGAGTCGGCTCAGGAATGGCGCCTGGTATCCGAGGGCGCCGATGTGCGCGCCGATCTGCTGCTGGTACCCCACCATGGGAGCAAGACCTCGAGCAGCCCCGATTTCCTCGACGCGGTCGGGCCGCGCGTGGCGCTGGTACAAAGTGGCTATCGCAATCGTTTCGGCCATCCGGCAGCGGCGCCGATGGCCCGCTACCGGGAGCGCGGCATTGCCGTGTTCGATTCGCCCCATTGTGGTGCGATGGCGTGGCGATCGGACGAGCCGGCGGTTGTGGCCTGCCATCGTTTCGCGCGGCCGCGATATTGGCAATACCGGGCCCCGCCAGGATCCCGGTTCTAATGGCGCTCGTGCATACTGTTGAGGGTTGCGGCCCGGAAGTTGCCAAGCCTGCGAAGAGCCCAGTGCTCCCTGGAGTCAATGGACTATGACGAAATTCGACGAGATGTACACCTCCTTGCCCTATGAGTTCTTCTCGGGCGGGGAGAAGATACGGGAGCATTACAAGATCTACGACGAGTGGCTCGCGCGGCAGCCCGGCGACATGATGGCGACCCGGCGCGAGGAGGCCGAGCTGATCTTCCGGCGGGTGGGCATCACCTTTGCCGTGTACGGCGACAAGGACGACACCGGCGCCGGCACCGAGCGGCTGATCCCGTTCGACCTGATTCCGCGCATCATCGCTGCCCGCGAGTGGGACGAGCTCGAAAAAGGCCTGGTGCAGCGTGTGACCGCGCTCAATCGCTTCATTCACGACTGTTACCACGACCAGGAGATCTTCAAGGCCGGCGTCGTCCCCATCGAGCAGGTGGTGGGCAATGCCCAGTTCCGCGAGGAGATGGTCGGCGTGAACGTGGCAGGCGGCGTCTATTCGCACATCTCGGGCGTCGATATCGTGCGGGCCGTCAATGCCAAGGGCGAGCCGGAATATTTCGTGCTCGAGGACAACCTGCGCGTGCCCAGTGGCGTGAGCTACATGCTGGAAAACCGCAAGATGTCGATGCGGCTGTTTCCTGGGTTGTTCAGCGCGCACAAGGTG
Source organism: uncultured Rhodoferax sp. (assembly GCA_964483855.1). Lineage (GTDB taxonomy): Bacteria > Pseudomonadota > Gammaproteobacteria > Burkholderiales > Burkholderiaceae_C > CAISIP01. The sequence goes on along the minus strand of CAZADK010000110.1, from coordinate 4,321 downwards.
GCGCCGGTCGCGCACTACCCCGACCTGCTGCTCGAGACACTGCGCGACAGCAGCCCGGCAACCACCGCCGAACCCACGGTCGTGGTCTTGACACCCGGCATGCACAACAGCGCCTACTTCGAGCACGCGTTCCTGGCCCAGCAGATGGGCGTCGAACTGGTGGAGGGCCAGGACCTGTTCACCCGGGACCAGTTCCTTTACATGCGCACCACCCGGGGCCCCAAGCGGGTCGACGTGATCTACCGGAGGGTCGACGACGACTTCCTGGACCCGAAGGTGTTCCGCCCCGATTCGACGCTGGGTTGCGCTGGCCTGATGGATGTCTACCGCGCCGGCCATGTCACGATCTGCAATGCGGTGGGCACCGGCGTGGCGGACGACAAGTCGATCTATCCCTATGTGCCCAGGATGATCGAGTTCTACCTGGGCGAAAAACCACTGTTGAGCAATGTGCCGACCCTGATGTGCCGCAACGCGGACGACCTGCTCTACACGCTGGACAACCTCAAGGACCTGGTCGTCAAGGAAGTCCACGGTGCCGGCGGTTATGGCATGCTGGTCGGGCCGGCCGCGACCAAGGCCGAACTCGAGAAATTTGCCCTTGTCCTGCGCGCCCATCCGGAGAACTACATTGCACAACCCACGCTGAGCCTGTCGAGTTGCCCGACCTTCGTCGAGAGTGGCATCGCGCCACGCCATATCGACCTGCGCCCCTACGTGCTCAGCGGCAAGACGGTGCAGTTGGTGCCTGGTGGGCTGACGCGGGTGGCGTTGAAGGAAGGCTCCCTGGTGGTGAATTCGTCTCAGGGCGGCGGTACCAAGGACACCTGGGTATTGGAACAGTGACGGCCCGTACTGGCGCCCGAACACATTTGGGAACAAGGAGCTTGCATGTTGAGCCGAACCGCAGACCATCTTTTCTGGATGTCCCGTTATACCGAGCGGGCCGAAAACACCGCTCGCCTGCTCGACGTGAATTACCAGACTTCGCTGCTGCCACAGTCAGACGCGGTGGCCCTGGTGGGCTGGCAGGGGCTCATCAGCATCAGCGAACTGATGCCCGCCTACACCGAGAAATACGGTGAGGTGAACGCGCGGGACGTGATGGACTTCATGGTCAAGGATGAAACCAACCCTTCCAGCATCGTGTCGTGCCTGACGGCTGCACGCGAGAACGCACGGGCGGTGCGGGGCACGCTGACGACCGAGTTGTGGGAAACGCAGAACCAGACCTGGCTGGAGGTGCGGCGCGACCTGAAGGCCGGTGTCTTCGAGCGCGATCCCGCCGCCTTCTTCGAGTGGGTCAAGTTCCACTCCCACCTGTCGCGCGGCGTGACGGTGGGCACGATGCTGATGGACGAGGCGCTGTATTTCATGCGCCTGGGCACTTTCCTGGAGCGGGCCGACAACACGGCCCGCATGATGGATGTGAAGTTCCACGCGGTGCAGAGCGACTTCTACGGCGCCGCCAGCGAGCGGGACCAGGAGTACGACTTCTACCACTGGAGCGCGATCCTGCGCAGCGTCTCGGGTTTCGAGATCTACCGCAAGGTCTACCGCGACGTGATCAAGCCCGAACTGGTGGCCGACCTGATGATGTTGCGCCCCGACATGCCACGCTCGCTGCTGGCCAGTCTGAACGAGGTGGTCAACAACCTGGGCATGCTGGCCACGGAGCGCTCCGGCGATACCTTGCGCCGCGCCGGCAAGTTGTGCGCCGAGCTCAAGTACGGGCATATCGACGAGATCCTGGCCACCGGTCTGCATGCCTACCTGACCCAGTTCCTGGACCGGGTCAACGATCTGGGCTCCCATATCAGCCGGGACTTCCTGGTTCCGTTGCCCAACTGACGGTTGTCCGCGTGGTGGGGCGACTGGCGCGAGCGCCCGGCGGGTCCGCACGCGGTGTTTGCGGGCACAATGGTTGCGACAACCCTGTGATGTGATGGCAACTCAACAGCGCCCTGGCGCTCTACGACATGACGCAAGCGGCGGTGGCGACGTGACAGGGCAGGACGCGACCCGGGCTGCGCTGGCGCAGAGCTTGAAGCATCTGCGCAGCATCTTCAATGTGACCAACGATGGCATGGTCGTCTACGATGCGAAAGATCCGCAGGGCCGGCTCCTGTTCGTCAACGCCCGCTTCCTGCAGATGTGGAACCTGCCAATGCTGGCAGCGCAGCAAACCACGCGCACGGACGTGATCGCGGCGTCACGCAGCTTGTTTGTCGACCCGGCGCATGAAATGGCGCGTATCGAGGCCATCCTGGCGCTGGACGAGCCCCACACGGACCGGCTCGAACTCAATGATGGGCGGGTGCTCGAACGGCGCAGCGTGCCGGTGAAAAGCGAGTCCGGCGCAAGCCGGGTCTGGACCTTCCGTGACATCACCTTGCAGGAGCAGGCGGTCGAGGCCATGCGCGCCAGCGATGGCCAGCAGCGCGCCATGATGGATGCCTTTCCCGGTTATGTCAGTGTGATCGACCAGGACCTGGTCTATACCTATATCAATAAGCGCAAGGCCGCCTTGCTCGGTGCCACGCCCGATGCGATCGTCGGGCACCATGTGAGCGAGCTGCTGGGCGATGCCCGTGCGCGGCAGATCGCCGCCGAACTCGAACGTATCAGGGCTGGCGAGCGGGTCGTGGTCGAGCGCCTGTACGAGGCGACCGAGCAGCGGGAGGCAGTCTATCTGCAGGTCACCGAGGTCATGGGTGCCAAGGGACAGGGCGGCTTGCAGCGGTACTACGCGTTCGGGATCGACATCACCGAACTCAAGCGCGCGGAGGCTGCGCTGCGCAGTGCAAAGGAACAGGCGGAGCAGGCAGACCGTGCCAAGAGCGCGTTCCTGGCCGGCGTCAGCCACGAACTGCGCACGCCGCTCAACGCCATCCTCGGCTTTTCGCAATTGCTGCGCACCGATGCGCAGACGTCACCATCGGCAAGCGACAACGCCGCCGAGATCGAGCGCGCCGGGCGCCACTTGTTGTCCCTTGTCGATGACCTGATCGACCTGGGCGGCGTCGAGGCCGGTCACCTGGAGCTGACGATGGAGCCGGTGGCGGTGGAAGCGGTCATCAACGACAGTCTGTCGATGGTCGCGCCGCTGGCGGCCAACCAGGGCATCCGTATCGTGTTCGAAGGCGGTGATGCGCGCCACGCAGTGGTGTTGGCCGACGCGGTGCGCCTGCGCCAGGTGATCATCAACCTGCTGTCGAATGCGATCAAGTACAACCGGCCCGATGGTTCGGTGCGGGTGTCGTGCCGGCGCCATGTGCCCGACGGCAAGCCGGGCCAGGCCTGGATCCGGATCGCCGTCGCCGATACCGGCTCCGGCATCGCGCCGGAACTCGCCGACCGGGTCTTTTCGGCATTCGAACGCTTGGGCGCCGAACGCGGCGCGACCAAGGGCACCGGCATTGGTCTGGCGATCTCGCGCCGGCTGGCCGGTGCCATGGGTGGTGCCATCGGCTACCAGAGCCGGCTCGAGCAGGGCAGCACCTTCTGGATCGAACTGCCACCGCTGGCTCAGCCAGTCACGGATTCCGGTGTGCGGGGCGGCATCACTCGGCAGCCTGCGCTGCGGGTGCAGCCGCTGCGCCAGCGCAGTCAGCCGCGGTTGCTGGTGGCCGAGGATTATGGGCCCAACCAGGCCGTGCTGCGGCAGCAGTTGGTGAGCCTGGGTTGCGCCGTCGACATGGTGGCCGATGGCGTGGAGGCGCTAGCGCGCTGGAATGCGGGGCGATACGACCTGATCCTGAGCGACCTGGATATGCCGCGCATGGGTGGCCATGAACTGGCGCACGCGATACGCGAGCAGGAGGCGCGGATCGGCGGGCGTACGCCGCTTGTCGCGATCAGCGCGGCTGTCGTGGCCGGGGAGCGGGAGCGTTGTCTGGCCGCAGGCATGGACGACATGCTGACCAAACCTGTCTCGCTCGAGTCCCTCGGTGCCATGCTCGAGCACTGGCTCGTCGACCCGGCGTTGGCGCCGGCTGACGCTGGTGACGCAGCGGCGCGGATACCGCCAGCGGACGCATTGCCGGTGCTGGACCTCGACGCGTTGTACCAGGTGCTGGGGCGTGTCAGCACCCAGCAGGCGCGCGCGCTGGTTGCGACGTTTGTCGACGCGGCCGACGAAGGGCTGCGCAAGTTGGCCGGTCCCCGGGTCGATCCGCAGCTGGTGGAACGAGAGATGCACCGGCAGCAGTCGTCGGCCCGTACCGTGGGCGCGTTTCAGTATGCAGCCTTTGCAAGGCGGCTGGAACAGCGAGCGCGGGCGCAGCAACCGAGCGATCTGGTGCAGCCGCTGCAGCCGCTG
>CAZADK010000109.1:0-10008 GCA_964483855.1 uncultured Rhodoferax sp. | reverse complement strand
TCACCCATCTTGGCGACGGCGGGGGCCACGATTTCTACGAAGGCGAGACCGAGATCGATGCCCACGGATATGTCACCGACCTGCTGTCGGACCGCGCGGTGCAGACCATCCACGACACGCCCGCCGAGCAGCCCTTGTTTCTGAGCCTGCACTACACGGCGCCCCACTGGCCCTGGTCGGCGCCTTCGGTGGAGGCGGCAGCACGAGAGCGTGAGGCCGACCTCAAGCAGGCTCATGACGGTGGTTCGCCGCGCATCTATGCCGAGATGGTGACCGTGATGGACGCCGGTATCGGGCGCGTGCTCGAGGCGTTGCGCCAGCGCGGGCGCGACGACAACACGCTGGTGCTGTTCACCAGCGACAACGGCGGCGAGCGTTTCTCCAAAATCTGGCCCTTTGTCGGCCGCAAGCGTGATCTGCTCGAGGGTGGGCTGCGGGTGCCGCAGATCGTGCGCTGGCCGGCGACGGTCGCGCCCGCACGGGTCTGCGACCAGGTCACGATCTCGATGGACCTGACCGCGACCGTGCTGGATGCGGCTGGCGTTGCGATGCCGGCGCAGACCCCGCTCGACGGCCGCAGCCTGTTGCCGCAACTGGTCGGCGGTGCTGCGAGCGAGCAGCGCACCTTGTTCTGGCGCATGAAGGAGCGCGGCCAGCAGGCGATGCGCCAGGGCAACTGGAAATACCTCAAGGTCGAGCAGGCCGAATTCCTGTTCGACCTGGATTACGACTGGCGCGAGCGGACCAACTTCGCTGCGGCCCAGCCCGACAGGCTGGCCGACCTGCGCGCGCAGTGGACTCATTGGGCTGCCGGCATGTTGCCGATGCCCGAGGAGTCGGCACTGGTCACTGTCGACCTGAGCCGGATGTTGTGGTGACCAGCGCGCAGCCCCGCCTCGGCTGAAGTTACCGGGCCCCGCCCCGCGGCAGTTGAACAACCGAGGGTCCGACACGGCAGCGGGTACAGTGCGCGCATGCTTGTATCTGATGCATGGATGGGGGCGCTTGCCGCAAAGTGGCCATGAGCCGAAGGGCCGCTCCCGAGGCGAATCCCGTAACGCGCGGCGCGAAGGGTTCTCCGGTAAGCCGACGGGCCGCTCCCGAGGCGAATCCCTTGGCGCGCAGCGCGAAGGGTGACCCCGCGAGCCTGGACCTGCGACGCCTGAAGCTGCGCCATCTGTCAACCGTGGTCGAGGTTGCGCGCGCCGGCAGTTTGACTCGGGCCGCGTTGGCGCTGCACGTCACGGTGCCGGCGGTCTCCAAGACGCTGCGCGAAGTGCGCACTATGCTGGGGATGGAGTTGTTCGAGCCGCGGCACGGCACGACGCAGCTCACGCCGCAGGGCGAGGTGTTCGTGGCCCATGCCCGCGCCAGCCTGGAGGCGGTGCGACGGGGCGTGGCCGAGGCCCAGCAGCGGGTCGGCGGGCAAAACCGCTCGATCCGGGTTGCGGTGATGCCCAACGTGGCGCTCAATTTCCTGCCGGCAGTGTTGCAGGAATTGGCGCGGATCGACGTGCTCGATTGCATCGAGGTGGTCGGCGGCAGCAATCCGATCGCGTTGCAGATGCTGCGCCACGGCGAGATCGACGGCGTGCTGGGGCGGCTGGCTTCGCCGTCGGATATGGTGGGGCTGCATTTCCAGCATCTGTATGTCGATGCGGTCTCGCCGGTCGTGCGACGCGGCCATCCGTTGCTGCGGGTGCGGTCGCGCGCCATGCCGGACCTGCTGCCCTACACCGTGCTGATGCCGCCGGCTCGCACCATCGCGCGCGACGAGGTCGAGCATCTGCTGCATGCCGGCGGACTCGATCGATTGCCGCGCCGTATCGAATCGATGTCGGTCGAGCTGCCGCGCCGCCTGGCCCTGACGACCGATGCCGTCTGGTTTGCCCAGCTCGAGTCGGTGGCGCCCGACCTGGCAGCAGGCCGGCTTCAGTTGCTGTTTCCTGCGCTCGAAGCGCCGCGCAGTCCGGTTGGCATCACGACGCGCCCGGGCATCACGCCCAGCGATGCGATGCGCTCGTTCATTGCCGCGGCCCAGAAAGCGGCTTCGGTTCAGGGCCGTTTGTAGGTTGAACCCGTGCTGCGCCTGCGCACGCTGCGCAAGCGGCAACGGGCTCAGTTTTCCCTGCGGGTTTCCCGCTCCGCAGCCTCGCGCCGCGTTCGCTCCAGCCGCTCCTGCGCCATCTGGGCCTCGAGTTGCTGGCGTCCCTGCTTGACCGCCGCGATCATCCTGGCGCGATCCTTGTAGTACGGGTGCATCTGCTCGAACAACGCGAGGTTGTGCGTGCGGAAACGACGTGCGCTGACGTCGGCGTCTTCGGGACTGTGGCCCAGCAGTTCGAGTACGCTGCGTCCGCTGCGCAGGCTGGCCTCGAACATCTCGCGTTGCACCAGCATGACGTTGCGCTCGCGCAACTGGTTCCAGTGCGTGACGTCCCGGGCGCGCGCGACGATGCGCAGGTTCGGGAAGTGGGCCTGCGCCAGATCGACGATCTTGAGCGACTGCTCGACGTCATCGACGGCCACCACCAGCACCGTGCCAGTGGCAGCGCCGGCGGTGCGCAGCAGATCGAGCCGTGACGCGTCGCCATAGAACACCTGGTAGCCGAAGCTGCGCACAGCTTCCACCATCTCGGCGTCGTGCTCGAGCACGGTGCATTCGATGCCTTCGGCCAGCATCATGCGTCCGACGATCTGGCCATAGCGGCCGAAGCCGGCGATCAGTACCGGGGCGTCCTGCTGCTCCGCGATTTCCTCCAGTTGAACGGTGGCTCGCCGATTGGCAAAACGCGGCAGCAGCCATTGGTCGGTCGCCACCAGCAGCAGCGGTGAGACCAGCATCGACACCGCAACCGCGCCGATCAGCAGTGACGCCGTCTGCGCGTCAAACAGCTGGGCTCCGGTAGCGGCCTGGAACACGACGAAGGCGAACTCGCCGCCTTGCGCCAGCAGCAGCGTGAACACCGGCCGGTCCTGGAACGGCAATTCCATCTGCGTGGCCAGCGCGTAGATGACCAGGCACTTGAGCGTCAGGAAGCCGACCACAATCGCCGTCATCAGTCCAGGCGAGGCGATCAGCACGCCAAAATCGATGCTCATGCCCACGGCGATGAAGAACAGGCCCAGCAGCAGGCCCTTGAACGGTTCGATGTCGGTTTCCAGTTCGCGCCGGTATTCGCTCTCGGCCAGCAGCACGCCAGCCAGGAAGGCGCCCAGTGCCATCGACAGGCCGACCAGCTGCATCAGGCTGGCGATACCCACCACCAGCAGCAGCGAGGCGGCTGTGAAGATCTCGGGCGTGCGCGAACGCGCGATCCAGCGAAACAGCGGGCGCAGCAGCATCCGGCCGCCCAGCACGATGGCGACGATGACGCCGACAATCCGCGCCGCCTCCAGCGCCGGGTGACTGGCCACGGCCGTAGCGGACGCGCCAGCAATCTCCACCGCCAGCAGGGGCAACAGGGCCAGGATCGGGATCGCCGCCACGTCCTGGAACAGCAAGATGGAGAATGCGGCGCGCCCGCTGCTGGTGGGCATCAGGTTGCGCTCGGCCATCACCTGCAGCGCGATTGCCGTGCTCGACAGCGCCAGGCCGAGCGAGGCCACCAGCGCCACCTGCCAGGCCACGCCGAACAGCACCGCCACACCCGTCAGCAGCAGCGCGCAGGCCAGCATTTGGGCGCTCCCCCAGCCGAAGATCGGCCGGCGCATGCTCCACAGGCGTTTGGGCTCCAGTTCCAGCCCGACCAGGAACAACATCAGTACCACGCCGAACTCGGCGAAATGCAGGATGTCCTGGACATTGGTCACCAGGCCCAGCCCCCAGGGGCCGATGGCCATGCCGGCAGCCAGGTAACCGATGATGGAACCCAGGCCCAGCGCCTTGGACAGCGGCACGGCGATGACCGCCGCGCCGAGGTAGATGAAGCTATTGAGCAGCCAAGCTGGTGGTTGGTCCATGATCGGTATCAATACCTGCCTGGCCGGCGGCGCGGGATGCGGCTTTGGCCGGCAACGGCGGGACCGCTCTCCATGCGGCTACCATAATGTGCAGTTCCAATCGCGGGAGCCATCCGATGCCAGTCGTAGTCATTGCGAATCCGAAAGGGGGCGTGGGCAAGTCAACCTTGTCGACCCACGTTGCAGGTTATTTTGCGTCATGTGGCCACGCCGTGATGCTCGGTGACGCGGATCGGCAGCAGTCGTCCCGTCTTTGGCTGGGCTTGCGCCCGGCCGCGGCCCGGCCAATCCAGACCTGGGACATCAACACCGACCTGATCGCACGCCCGCCCAAGGGCACGACGCATGTGGTGGTCGACACGCCAGCCGGATTGCACGGCTGGCGCTTCAAGGACGTCATGAAGATGGCCGACAAGGTGCTGGTGCCGTTGCAGCCCAGTGTGTTCGACATCTTCGCGACCCGAGCCTTCCTCGATGAGCTGGCCGCGAACAAGCATGTCGACAACAGCAAGATCGCGCTGGTGGGTATGCGGGTGGACGCGCGAACCATCGCCGCGGAGAAGTTGCATGCGTTTATCGAATCGCTCGACGTTCCGGTACTCGGCTACCTGCGCGATACCCAGAATTACGTGCATCTGGCCGCGCACGGCCTGACGCTTTTCGACATGGCGCCCGGGCGTTTCGAGAAAGATCTCGAGCAGTGGCAACCGATCTGCCGCTGGCTCGACGCCTAGCCATCACCCACTCTGGAATCGAACCCGCCATGACCAAGAAGATTTTCAAGACCTTGTCCGATCTCGCCGCCCATGTGGGGCAGGAAGTGGCCGTCAGCAAATGGGTCACCGTGACCCAGGAGCAGGTCAACCAGTTCGCGCAGGCGACCGGAGATCACCAGTGGATCCATGTCGATGTGGCCCGTGCTACGGCTGGGCCGTTTGGCGCGCCGATTGCGCACGGTTACCTGACCTTGTCGTTGGTGCCGCGTTTCTTCAGCGAGGCGCTGACGATCGAGCAGGTCGGCATGGGAATCAACTACGGGCTGAACAAGGTGCGTTTCGTGGCACCAGTTCCGGTGGGCAGCCGCCTGCGCGGCCGGCTCACGCTGGTGTCGAGCGAGCCGATCGACAACAACGGCATGCAGATGGTCTGGGACGTGGTCGTCGAGAAGGAGGGCTCGGCCAAACCCGCCTGCGTGGCGCAGATCGTGTCGCGCCGTTATCCCTGAGCGGGTGCGGCAGCCGCGAGGCTGGTGAAGTCGTTCTGGCGCCAGGCTTCGAAAACCGTGACCGCGACCGCATTGGAAAGATTGAGGCTGCGTTGGCCCTCGCGCATGGGCAGACGCAGGCATTGCTGGGGAGCAAAACCGTCCCGCACGCCCGGTGGCAGGCCACGTGTCTCGGATCCGAACACCAGCCAGTCACCAGGCTGAAACGCCACCTGGTAGGGATTGCGCGTGCCCCGTGTCGTGAGCGCAAACATGCGCTGTGGCTGGGGCTTGAGATCGCGCAGCAGGTCGGCCCAGCTGGCATGGCGCTGCAGCGGCGCATATTCGTGGTAGTCCAGACCGGCGCGCCGCAGGTGCTTGTCGTCGAGCGAAAACCCGAGCGGCTCGACCAGGTGCAGGCTGCAGCCGGTGTTGGCGGCGAGGCGGATCACATTGCCCGTGTTCGGGGGTATCTCGGGTTCGACCAGCACGATATGGAACATGGTTCGCATTGTCGGCGTTCAGCTGCCCGATGCGGCGCCCAGTTCCGCCCGCGCCAGCACCAGGGCCGTGACATGGGCCACGCCGCCCTGGCGCAGCGCCATTGCGGCCGCGTACAGGGACGCGCCGCTGGTCATCACGTCGTCCACCAGCACGACCCGCTGGCCGCCCAGTTCGGCGGTGCGAAGGGGTTCGACGGCGAACGCGTGGCGCACGTTGTGCATCCGCTCGTGACGGCTGAGCGTGCTTTGTGGCATGGTGTCGCGGATGCGCAGCAGCAGACCCGGGTCGGTCTTGTCCGGAGCCAGGCGGCGTGCCAGCTCCAGCGCCTGGTTGAATCCGCGTTCGCGCAGGCGCTGCGTCGACAGCGGCATGGGCAAAACCCGGTCGGCAAGGTCGAGCGCGGGCTCGGCCCAGGGTGCATGGCGCAAGACGGCCGCCAGCAAGACGGCATGCCCGGGCTGGTTGTGGAACTTGAAACGCGCGATCAGTCCGGCCCAGGGATAGGCATACGCCACCGCAGCCACGCAGGCGTCCAGGGGCGGTGGCTGGCGGATGCAGCCGCCGCATTGGGCGATGGCGGACGGAACCGGCATCGCGCAGGTCCGGCAGCGGGTGTGCGGCTGGGCGAACCGCGATACGCAAGCCTCGCACAGCGGATCGCATGGCCAGCGGCGGCAGACCGCACATTGGCTGGGCAGGCGGTCGGATATGCTGCGGAGCAAGGCGCGAAACATCGCTCCACTATATGCTTGGCTCCTGCGATGTCTGCCGACGTTCCTCCTACCATTGATCCACGCGCTGCCGAGCGATGGGCGCTTCGTGCGCAGGCCGCTTCGCCGTGGCTGCACGAGGAAATCGGCCGGCGCATGCATGAGCGGCTGCAGTGGATCCGCCTGCGGCCGCGCACCTGGGTCGACTGGGAGCCACTGCGGGGCGGACTGCAGGCGCATGCGGCGGTCGCGCAGACGTATGCGGGCGCGACCTGCTGGGTCATCGAACCCACGGCGCAGCGTCGGCAGGCCGTGGAACAGGCCTTGCGCTCGCCCTGGTGGCACCTTGCACGATGGCGGTCTGCGGCTTTACATGTTGCCCCACCGCCGCAAGCTGCTGCCGACATGGTCTGGGCCAACATGGCATTGCACATGGCGGCCGACCCGCAGGGGCTGCTGGTCCAGTGGCATCGCATGTTGGCCCATGACGGTTTCCTGATGTTCTCCTGCCTGGGCCCGGACACACTGCTGCAATTGCGCTCCGTCTACCGGGCGATGGGTTGGCCGGAGCCCGCGCATTCGTTCACCGACATGCATGATTGGGGCGATATGCTGGTGGGCGCAGGATATGCCGAGCCGGTGATGGACATGGAGCGGTTGACCCTGAGTTATTCGTCGCCTGAGCGCCTGTTGGAGGAATTGCGGGGACTGGGCCGCAATCTGCATCCCAAGCGCTTCCCCGGCTTGCGCAGCCGTCTCTGGCGGCAGCAGCTGGTCTCGGCCTTGTCTGGCGCGGCGGGTGGTGACGGGCCGCTGGAGTTGACGTTCGAGATCATCTATGGCCATGCGCTCAAGCCGCAACCCCGGTTGCCGGTGCAGGGTGAAACGGTGTTTTCGCTGGACGAAATGCGGCGCATTTTGCATCAGGTCAAGCGTGATCCGGCGCCAACGTAGTGGGGTGTGTGGACATGGCGCCAGCGGTCGGGGTGGGCGGGTCGGTCGGCTACACTAATGGGAGTGAAACAGGGTATTCCCCCGCAGTTTCACCGTTCCGTGCCCTCGGGGCATGGCGTTGGAATGGCAAGACGCGTGATGAATCCGGCTTTTCGCTTTGCGACAGTTCAGGGTCAGGACTTTCATTGGTTTTTGCGGCGCAACTGCTCGGTCACGCCGCGCCAATTGGTGCTCATCTACCTGTCGTTGTGCGTGGTGTCGCTGTCCATCGGCGGAATGTTCTGGTTCAAGGGTGCGACGCTGGTTCTGCCAATCGCCTGGATCGAACTCATCGCGGTGGGGCTGGCGTTTCTGGTGTATGCCCGTCATGCCAGTGACGGCGAGACCATTCGCCTGGCCGGTGAACAGCTGGTCATCGAACAGGAAAACGGCGGAAAGTTGTGTCGGTCCGAATTCCGACGGGAGTGGGTGAGGGTGGAGCCTGGTACTGCCGATAATTCGCTGATTGCGTTGTCGGGGCAGGGCAAGACAGTGCATATCGGGCGTTTTGTGCGTCCTGAATTGCGGCCGGTGCTGGCCCGGGAGATCAGGATGGCGCTGCGCGGGGCGTGATGGCCGTGCATCCTGGTGGTGTGCGCCGGTGCAAATTTGAGGCAAAGAAGTGATCATGATGAAGAGTATTGCGGGCAAGTTGGCTTCTGTGGCAATGGGCGCGACTGCCTGGTTGGCGACTGCGCCCTTGACGGTTGCGTATGCGGTCAAGGTCAATGACCTGCCGGGCGGGCCGGCTGTCAACCAGCTCAACCTGCATCCGCCGGTGACCAAGATCGCCGCCGACCAGGCCTGGCTGCATTGGTTCATGCTGATCGTTTGCAGCGTGATCTTCGTCGCAGTGTTCGCCGTCATGTTCTACTCGATCTGGAAACACCGCAAGTCGGTCGGCCACAAGGCCGCCACCTTCCATGAGTCGGTCACGGTCGAGATCGTCTGGACTGTGATTCCGTTCATCATCGTGATCCTGATGGCGCTGCCCGCGACCAAGGTCATCGTGGCGATGAAGGACACCACCAATGCCGACCTGACCATAAAGGTCACCGGCATGCAGTGGAAGTGGGGCTACGACTACATCAAGGGCGAGGGCGAGGGTATCGGATTCCTGTCTGCGCTCGACAGCGAGCATCGCGCGCTGTCCAATGCGGGTGGCCCCAAGGCCGATGCGCCGATCGACAATTACCTGCTCAAGGTCGACAACCCGCTGGTGGTACCGGTGGACAAGAAGATCCGCATCATCACGACCGCCAACGACGTGATCCATGCGTTCATGGTTCCGTCGTTCGGCATCAAGCAGGATGCCATTCCCGGCTTCGTGCGCGATACCTGGTTCCGGGCCGAGAAGATCGGTGACTATTACGGCCAGTGCGCGGAGTTGTGCGGCAAGGAGCACGCCTACATGCCGATCCACGTCAGGGTGGTGTCGGCCGAGAACTACTCCAAGTGGGTTGGCGAGGAGATGAAGAAGATCGCAGCCAAGGCCGACGATCCGGCGCGCGTCTGGGCACTCGACGAGATGGTCGCCCGCGGCGAAAAAGTCTACTCGGCCAACTGCCAGGCGTGCCACCAGGCCAATGGCAAGGGCGCAGGCCCGATCAAGCCGCTGGACGGCGCGGCCGTGGTGCTCGATGCAGACAAGTCCAGGACGATCTCCGTCCTGCTCAATGGGCAGAACAATGGCGCCATGCCAGCCTGGAAACAGCTCAGCGACACCGATATCGCGGCTGTGATCACCTACACCAAGAACCACTGGTCGAACAAGACCGACCAAATCGTGCAGCCTGCCGACGTGCAGAGCGCACGCAAATGACGCCTGACCGCGACGACGCGTGAACGCAACGAAATACGAGAATTAAGAAGGAATTGAGCATGAGCGCAGTACTGGACCCCCACGGCCATACCCACGACGATCACCACGACCACCATGCCCCGACGGGCTGGCGGCGCTGGGTCTATGCGACCAACCACAAGGACATCGGCACCCTGTATCTGCTGTTCTCCTTCACGATGTTGATGGTCGGCGGCGTGCTCGCGCTGCTGATCCGCGCCGAGTTGTTCCAGCCTGGGCTGCAACTGGTCAACCCGGAACTGTTCAATCAGCTCACCACCATGCACGGCCTGATCATGGTGTTCGGCGCCATCATGCCGGGCTTCGTGGGTTTTGCGAACTGGATGATTCCGCTGCAGATCGGCGCCTCCGACATGGCCTTCGCGCGGATGAACAATTTCAGCTTCTGGCTGCTGATTCCCGCCGGCCTGATGATCATGGGCTCCTTCTTCATGCCCGGTGGCGCGCCTGCCGCAGGCTGGACGCTGTACGCGCCGCTGACCCTTCAAATGGGCCCCAGCATGGACGCCGGCATCTTTGCCATGCACATCATGGGCGCCAGCTCCATCATGGGCAGCATCAACATCATCGTCACCATCCTCAACATGCGCGCGCCCGGCATGACGCTGATGAAGATGCCCCTGTTCTGCTGGACCTGGCTGATCACGGCCTACTTGCTGATCGCGGTCATGCCCGTGCTGGCCGGTGCCATCACGATGACGCTGACCGACCGCCATTTCGGCACCAACTTCTTCAACCCCGCCGGCGGCGGTGACCCGGTGATGTACCAGCAC
>CAZADK010000108.1:5016-10016 GCA_964483855.1 uncultured Rhodoferax sp. | reverse complement strand
AAGGTCACCGAAGCGTTCAAGATCATGCTCAAGAACGACAAGGTCAAGGCGATTCTGGTCAACATTTTCGGCGGCATCATGAAGTGCGACACGATTGCCACCGGCATCATCACTGCTTGCCGCGCAACCAATCTCAATGTTCCGCTGGTGGTGCGCATGAAGGGCACCAACGAGCAACTGGGCAAGAAGATGCTGGCCGAATCCGGGCTGCCGATCATCAGCGCCGACACCATGGCCGAGGCGGCTGAAAAAGTCGTGGCCGCGGTCAACTAGTTCCCCAACCGGTCAACCAACGAGACACCCGGGCGCGCGACAGCAGGCGATTGGCTGGCAACCGCGCACCCGCAGGTCAAGGAGTTCAAGTGAGCATTCTGATCAACAAAGACACCAAGGTCATCACGCAGGGCATCACCGGCAAGACCGGACAGTTCCACACCGAGAAGTGCCAGGAATATGCCAACGGCCAAAACTGCTTCGTGGCGGGTGTGAACCCGAAGAAGGCGGGCGAGTCGATCTTCGGTATTCCGATCTTCGGCTCGGTGAAGGATGCCGCCGCCAAGACCGGTGCCACGGTGTCGGTGATCTACGTGCCACCGGCCGGTGCCGCTGCCGCGATCTGGGAGGCGGTCGAGGCGGAGCTGGACCTCGTGATCTGCATCACCGAAGGCATTCCGGTACGCGATATGCTCGAGGTGCGCAACAGGATGAAGGCCCGGGTTGCGGCCGGCGGCAAGAACACCTTGTTGCTGGGGCCGAACTGCCCCGGCCTGATCACGCCCGACGAGATCAAGATCGGCATCATGCCGGGCCATATCCACCGCAAGGGGCGTATCGGTGTCGTGTCGCGCTCGGGGACCCTGACCTATGAGGCGGTGGCACAGCTGACCGACATCGGGCTGGGCCAGTCCACCGCCGTGGGCATCGGCGGCGACCCCATCAACGGTCTCAAGCACATCGACGTGATGAAGGCCTTCAACGACGATCCGGATACCGACGCGGTGATCATGATCGGCGAGATCGGCGGCCCTGACGAAGCGCAGGCGGCACGCTGGTGCAAGGACAACATGAAGAAGCCGGTGGTCGGGTTCATCGCTGGCGTGACCGCGCCGGCCGGCAAGCGCATGGGCCATGCGGGCGCATTGATCTCCGGCGGCGACGACACCGCCAACGCCAAGCTGGCGATCATGGAGGAGTGCGGTTTCAAGATCACGCGCAATCCGTCGGAGATGGGCCGGCTGCTGAAGTCCTTCCTGTAGGCGCGCGCTCACCGCGTGCCCCGTTTGCCAAACGACATCCCGAGGCAGGCGCTGAAGCTGACGCACTTGAGTCATTGAAGGTCCAACGTGGAAGAATTCCTTACCGCCCATTTCTGGATTGCCGTCGGTCAGATCATCATGATCGACATCCTGCTTGGCGGCGACAACGCCGTTGTCATTGCGCTGGCGTGCCGCAAGTTGCCGCCCGAGCAGCGCACCAAGGGCATTCTTTGGGGTACTGCCGGCGCGATCATCCTGCGCGTGGTGCTGATCGCCTTCGCATTGACGCTGTTGGCGGTGCCCTACCTGAAACTGGTCGGCGCGATACTGCTGCTCTGGATCGGCGTCAAGCTGCTGTCACCCGGTGACGAAGACGCGCATTCCACCATCGAAGGCAGCGACCGCCTGTGGGCGGCGGTAAAGACCGTCATCATCGCCGACCTGGTAATGAGCGTGGACAACGTCATTGCGATCGCCGGTGCGGCGACCGGTGCCGGCGAGCAGCACCAGTTGCCGCTGGTCATCTTCGGCCTGCTTGTGAGCGTGCCCATCATCATCTGGGGCAGCCAGATGGTGCTCAAGCTGATGGACCGTTTCCCATTCATCATCTCCGTCGGCGGCATGTTGCTGGGCTGGATCGCCGGCACGATGGCGCATACCGATCCGGCTGTCATCGACTGGTTGCCGCAGAACCGGATCTGGTATTACGGCCTGGGTATTGGCGGCGCCCTGCTGGTCTACCTGGCGGGTGCGGCGATGCGCGGGCGCGCCAAACAAACGACCTGAGAACCTGCGTGGCCCCAGGCGGACGCCCCGGTATCCTGCCATCGTGGCGGCTGCGGCCTGCACCAGCAGGTGCAAAAAAACGACAAGTGAGCGTCAACATGTCTCTTGTCTGCAACGACGCGGTCTGCTAACGTTGTCCCCTCGCTTTGGGGAGGAGAGGCAGTCGGGGCTGTCTGCGGGACACGTACCCTGTGCAAAGTCGAACCAAATGATCGGTGGGTTGGAACGTGGCAACAAAATCATCTTCGAAAAATGCTCAGTTCTGGCGCACGGATTGGTTTGCAGGAGTGGCGGTGGTTGTCGCTGTCCTGTTGCTCAACCAGGTCACCGACCTGATCGGCACGCTGGAGCGCCGCTTCTACGATTTCGCCAGTACCAGCACCTCCCGGCTTGCGTCCGATCGTATTGCCATCATCGCGATCGACGATCAGAGCATCGCCAATATCGGCCGCTGGCCCTGGTCGCGTGACATCCACGCCAAGCTGATCGACCAGTTGGCGGCCGCGAAGGCCAAGACCATCGTCGAAACTGTTTTCTTCATCGAGCCGCAGGTGGACCGCGGACTGAGCTTCATCCGCCAGATGAAGTCGCTGCTGCCGGCCAACTCGGATGCGGCCACTGGTGCGCTGGCCCGGGTGATCGCCGAGGCCGAGCAGGCGCTCGATACCGATGCCGTGCTGGCCGCCAGCATGCGCAACGCCGGCAACGTGCTGGTGCCTTCGGTGTTTGTGCTGGGCGAGCCACAGGGGAATCCGGACAAGCCTTTGCCCGATTTCGTGCTCAAGAGCACGATCCCGGCGCAGGACGGGTTTGCGATCCCGGCCATCAGCGGCCAGGTGCCCATCGACACGATTGGCAACGCGGCTGCCGGTGTCGCCCACCTCAACCAGATACAGGATGTCGATGGCTCGGTGCGCCTGGAGCCGCTGCTGGTGAACTATTACGGTAATGCGGTTCCGTCGATGGCCTTGCTGGCCGCGGTCAAGAGCCTGAACCTGGGCCCCGGCGACGTCAAGCTCAATGTCGGCGAATCGGTGCAGATCGGTCGCCTGCGCGTGAAGACGGATGAGGGCGCACTGATGTTGCCGCAGTTCTACAAGGGGCGCGATGGCCGGTCGGCCTTCGCCGTGGACTCGTTCTACGACGTGCTCAACGGCAAGATACCGGCCGCCAAGTATGCCGACAAGATCGTGATCATCGGCGCAACGGCTGCCGGTGTCGGAGTGCAATTCCCGGTGCCCGGCAGTGCCGGCCTGTCCCCCGCTGAGACGATCGCCCACATCACCTCGAGCATCCTGAGCGAGCATTTCATCGTGCAGCCGGGCTGGGGTGTCTGGGCGACGCTGGCCATCTTTTTGCTGGTCGCAGCCTACATCATCGCGGTGTTGCCCCGCTTGTCAGCCGGAACTGCGGCCATCGTGACGCTGGTGCTGTTTATCGTGTTGCTGGGCGCCGAGTTCGGTTTGCTCTCGGGCAGTGCAACCTGGATCAAGCTCGTGTTGCCTGCGATGTTGCTGGCCATCGGCCACCTGGCCTTGACAACCAAGCGTTTCCTGGTCACCGAGGCCGGCAAGCTCAAGTCGGACGAGGAGTCTGCCGAGACGAACCGGATGATGGGCCTGGCGCTGCAGGGCCAGGGACAACTCGACGCTGCGTTTGATCGTTTTCGCCGGGTTCCGTTTGGTGACGCCGTGATGGGCAACCTTTACAGCCTGGCACTCGATTTCGAACGCAAGCGCCAGTTCAACAAGGCGGAGGCGGTCTACCAGCATATGGCCACCTACGACAAGGACTACAAGGACCTGCAGGCCAAGCTGAACCGCGCCAAGAACCTGTCCGAGACCGTCATGCTTGGCGGCGGGGGTTCACATCCTGGCGGCACCATGTTGCTCGACGGAGGATCGGTCGAAAAACCAATGCTGGGGCGCTATCAGGTCGACAAGGAACTGGGCAAGGGTGCGATGGGCGTCGTGTATCTGGGCAAGGATCCGAAAATCGGTCGCGTCGTCGCGATCAAGACCATGGCCCTGTCCCAGGAATTCTCGGGCGACGAGTTGGTTGATGCGCGCGAGCGCTTTTTCCGCGAGGCTGAAACCGCCGGCCGTTTGCAGCACCAGAACATCGTCACCATATTCGATGCTGGCGAGGAGCATGATCTGGCGTATATCGCGATGGAGTTTCTCAAGGGCAAAGACCTGCTCGACTACTGCAAGAACGGTAACCTGCTGCCTGTGCCACGGGTGTTGTCCATCGTGGCGCGGGTCGCGCAGGCTCTGGCTTACGCCCATCGCCAGAACGTGGTGCACCGGGACATCAAGCCAGCCAACATCATGTACGAGCATGACACCGACACGGTGAAGGTCACCGATTTCGGTATTGCGCGTATCACCGACTCGAGCAAGACCAAGACGGGCCTGGTGCTGGGTACGCCCAGCTTCATGTCGCCGGAGCAACTGGCCGGCAAGAAGGTGGACGGCCGCTCCGACCTTTACTCGCTGGGCGTGATGTTGTTCCAGATGCTGACCGGCGTGTTGCCTTTCCGTGGCGATTCGATGGCCGAGCTGATGTACAAGATCGCCAACGAAGAGGCTGCAGACATTCGTATCATCCGCACCGAATTGCCCGAAAACCTGGCCAATCTGGTGGCGCTTGCCATGGCCAAGCGGCCGGAGACCCGTTATCAGGACGGCGACCAGTTTGCCGCGGACCTGCAGGCGGCACTGTCGGAGCTCGGCGGTGGCTCTGCCGTGCCCACGGGCCGGATGCAGGCCACCGGCGCCGTGGCCGCTGGTGCTGGTGGGCACCAGAGTACCGCGGCGCTGGTCACATCTGCAGCGGCCTCGACTCCTTTCGAGAAGACCGCCGTGCACAACACGGCTGCAGTGAAGGCGCCGGGCGATGCTTTCGAGAAGACAGCGGTGCACCAGGTGCCTGCGGCGGCGCGATCGCAGGATGACG
>CAZADK010000108.1:0-4916 GCA_964483855.1 uncultured Rhodoferax sp. | reverse complement strand
AGGTGCCTGCGGCGGCGCGATCGCAGGATGACGGCTTCGAGAAGACAGCGGTGCATCAGGTCAACCGTGCTGCATCGCCTACCGACGCGTTCGAGAAGACAGCGGTGTACCAGCCCAAGCGTGACGACAAGCCGGGCCCTGCGGGCCCGACAGTGCCGGATGTCGAAATCTGACCCGACACCATGATGCACTACACGTATTTTTCTCGGACCGATCCGGGCCGGGCCAGAGACAACAACGAAGATTCCGTGGCCATCGACGAAACGTCCCATGTGGGTGTGCTGGCCGATGGCATGGGCGGTTATAACGCCGGCGAGATCGCCAGCGGCATGGCCACTGCCTTCATCAAGTCGGAGATGGCGCGCTGGCTGGCCGAAACCGGCAAGCAGGCCAAGGTCAAGGAAATCCGGCGCGCGCTGGAAATCTGCGTCGACAACGCGAATCGCTCCATTTTCAATGCCTCCGGCTCCAACCCCCAGTATTCCGGCATGGGCACGACGTTGGTGGTCGGTGTCTTTCGTGGCGCCACGCTGATCCTGGGCCATATTGGCGACTCGCGTTGTTATCGTCTGCGCGACGGCACCTTGAGCCAGATCACCAAGGACCATTCGCTGCTGCAGGAGCAGATCGATGCCGGCCTGATCACGCAGGAGCAAGCCGCCGGTTCATCCATCAAGAACCTGGTGACCCGTGCGCTGGGGGTCGAGGATGCCGTGATGCTCGAGGTCAACGAGCACCAGGTCGAGTTCGGCGACTGCTACCTGATGTGCTCGGACGGTTTGTCCGACATGGTTGACGATGCCGAAATTGCCAGTATCCTCGGGGGGCCCGTGCCGATGGACCAGAAGGCGGACATCCTGATTGCGGTCGCCAACGAACATGGAGGCCGAGACAATATCTCGGTGCTGCTGGTCCAGGCTGACCCAGCGGCAGAGAAGCGTGGCCTGATCTCCAGACTGTTGGGAAAATAGTAAGCTCATGTGTAATATGAAATTCTGTCTTGGAAATAGGAGTCGGTCATGCCGAAAATGATCGTATCGATCGATGGTGTCGTGATCAAGGAGGTCCAGCTCACGAAAGACCGGACCACCCTGGGCCGCCGGCCGTACAACGACGTGGTGATCGACAACCTGGCCATCAGTGGAGAACATGCGGTCTTCCAGATGACGGGCAGCGACGTCTTCATCGAAGACCTCAACAGCACCAACGGCTCCTATGTCAACGGCAAGGCCGTCAAGAAGCAGCAGTTGCACAACGGCGACACGGTCGAGGTCGGCAAGTACAAAATCAAGTTCGTCGGTGAAGCGACGGCCGAAGGTTTCGAGAAGACCATGATGGTGAAGTCGGGGCCGGGTGGTCTGGCCGCGGCGCCGTCGGCGTCATCGTTTGGTGGCCCGTCTTCGGTGTCGGTGCCCGCGTCGGTTCCGGGTGGCTTTGGATCGCGCCCAGCGGCGGCGCCGGCAGCCGGTAGCTCCCTCGTACAGGCATCGATCAAGGTATTGTCTGGCGCGGCGGCTGGGCGGGAAGTTCCCCTGACCAAGGTGGTGACCACGATAGGCAAGCCAGGTGTTGCGGTGGCTGCGATCACCAAGCGTCAGCATGGCTACGTGGTGCACCATGTCGAAGGTGCCGGGAATCCGTCGCTCAACGGCGCGGCCATCGGCACCGATCCGGTGTCGCTCAAGAATGGCGACCTGATCGAGTTGGCCGGCACGCAGATGCAGTTCGTGCAGGGTTGACTTGCCGGGCCGGTTGTTGACCCCCCTGGCGGCTCTCAGTCCTGCTGGTTGACGCTTCCATGGGTGCACTTCTCAAGCACTGGCCCCGGATCGTCGTCACGCTGCTGCCCCTGATTTTCGCGCTGCTGCATGCGGCCGGGGTTGTGCGGCTGGGCGTTCTGGAGCGCCTGGACAACATCATCTACGACACGCGATTGCGCGCAACCATGCCCGGCACGCTCGATGAGCGGGTGGTCATCGTCGACATCGATGAAAAGAGCCTGGCCGAGGTGGGTCGCTGGCCCTGGAGCCGCAACCGACTCGCTGAACTGACCATCGAACTGTTTGATCGTCAAAAGATCGCGCTGCTCGGATTCGACATCGTATTTGCCGAGCCCGACGAAAGCTCGGGCTTGAAACGATTGCGCGAGATGGCGCAAAACGAATTGCGCGACCAGCCGGGTTTCATCGACAAGCTGCGCCAGTTGCAGGCCGCGCTGGACTACGATGCCGTATTCGCCAAGTCGCTCGAAGGACGGGCGGTGGTGCTGGGGTATTACCTGACCGGCGACCGCGACGGGTTTACCTCGGGGGTGCTGCCCGAGCCGGTGATGGACAAGTCCGCATTGCAGGGCCGTCCCATCA
This sequence comes from uncultured Rhodoferax sp., assembly GCA_964483855.1. Classification (GTDB taxonomy): domain Bacteria; phylum Pseudomonadota; class Gammaproteobacteria; order Burkholderiales; family Burkholderiaceae_C; genus CAISIP01. The sequence goes on along the minus strand of CAZADK010000108.1, from coordinate 2,553 downwards.
AATTCACCACCTGGAACGGATACGGCTCCAACATCGCGCCGATTGCAAAGGCCGCCCCCATTGCTGGTCATTTCAACCCTATCCCCGAGGCCGATGGTGTTGTCCGCTCCCTGCCATTGATCGCCGACTACAAGGGCAAGTACTACGAATCCCTGTCGCTGGCGATGTTCCGGCTGCTGGCGGGACTTCCCACGGTGGCGCCTGGTTTCCCCAAGGAGCGGATGCTGGCGCGTACGTACCAGGGTCTGGAGAGCATACAACTCAAGCTCGGTGGCAAGACGCTGGCGATACCGGTGGATGAGCAGGTGTCGGCGTTGATACCGTTTCGTGGTTTCGGGGGGCCCAAGGGAGGCTCGTTCCGGTATGTGTCGGCAGCAGACCTGCTGAACAAGACCATTGCGCCAGAGACGCTGAAGGACAAGATCGTGCTGGTCGGCACGACAGCGCCGGGCCTGCAGGACCTGCGGGTCACGCCGGTGAGCGAGGTGTATCCGGGTGTCGAGGCCCATGCCAATGTCATTTCGGGCCTGCTCGACGGCAAAACGCTGGTCAAACCCGACTATGCGGTCGGTTATGACGTGGTGGTGCTGCTGCTGTCCGGTTTGGTCCTGGCATTTGCGCTGCCGCTGGTGAGCGCCACCCGCGCCGTGATTCTGAGCGTGCTGGTGCTGGCAGCGGTCGCGGCACTCAATCTGTGGCTGTATCTGGGTGCCGGTCTGGTATTGCCGCTGGCCAGCGCCATGGTGATGGGGGTGACCGCGTTTGCGCTCAACATGAGTTACGGCTATTTTGTCGAGAGCCGATCCAAACGGGAACTGGCCAATCTTTTCGGCACCTATGTTCCGCCCGAACTCGTCGACGAGATGGTCAAGGACCCGGACAGCTACAGCATGGAGGCGACGAACCGGGAAATGACGGTGATGTTCTGCGACATGCGGGGTTTCACCAAGATGTCCGAGCAGATGGAGCCGATTCAATTGCAGGCGCTGCTCAACGGCGTCTTCACCCGGCTCACCGGCATCATCCGCGCCAACCGGGGCACGATCGACAAATACATGGGCGACTGCGTGATGGCGTTCTGGGGCGCACCGGTGGAAACCCCTGAACATGCCCACCTGGCGGTCAAGTCGGCGATGGAGATGGCCAATGCGGTTCGCGGCATCAACGAAGAGCACCGGGCCAAGGGCATTCCGGAGATCGGTATCGGCATTGGCGTCAACACCGGCAACATGTGCGTGGGGGACATGGGCTCCAATATTCGAAAGAGCTACACCGTGATCGGCGACGCAGTGAACCTCGGGTCACGGCTCGAGGGCCTGTCCAAGGTGTATGGCGTCGACACCGTGGTCAGCGAATCCGCGCGCAAGCTGGCCCCTGACTTCGGCTGGCAGGAACTGGACCGGGTCCGGGTCAAGGGCAAGGACCAGGCGGTAGCCATATTCTGGCCGGTTGCGCCGAACAACCGCATTGGCGCCGAGACCGAGGCCGAACTCAAGACCTGGGCGACCTTCCTCAAGGCCTACCGGGCCCAGGACTGGGACCAGTGCGATCTGCTGATGATGAATTTGTTGCGCATGAATGCCAAAAAGTACCTTTATCATCTCTATTCTGATCGTGTAGCCTCTATGCGGCTGCTACCGTTCGATCTCGAGTGGGATGGCGCGACGAATTTCGAAACGAAATAAGGGCCGACATGAAAGTGCGTGTGTTGGGCTGTTCCGGCGCCATCGCCAAGGACTGCCGGACCACGTCCTTTCTGATTGATAGCGACATCCTGATCGATGCCGGCACCGGCGTAGGCGACCTTTCCCTCGACGAAATGTGTCGGATCGAGCATGTTTTCCTGACGCATTCCCATCTGGACCATGTAGCGGCGTTGCCGTTGATGGTCGATGCCGTTGCATCGCGGCGCCAGCAACCCCTGAAGATCCATGCGTTGCCGGGAACCATCCAGGCGCTCAAGGCCCATATCTTCAACGATGTCATCTGGCCCGATTTCAGCCGGATACCGACGCCCGAGGCCCCATTCATCAGCTTTCACGAGATCCACACCGGCCAGACGCTGGAGGTCAATCGCAAGCTGCTCGAAGTGCTGCCGGCGGTTCACACGGTACCGGCAGTCGGTTATGCTGTGACAGCGGGCAGCGGATGCTGGGTTTTTTCCGGCGATACCGAACGTAATCCGGCATTCTGGAAGAGGGTGAACCAGCTCAATGTGGCGATGCTGGTCATCGAGACGGCCTTCAGCAACCGCGAAAAGGACCTGGCCAAGCTCAGCTTGCACCTGTCGCCCTGTGTGCTGGCAGACGAACTGGACAACATTCGCAACGACCAGCGTTATCCGATCTACATCACCCACACCAAACCGGCGGAAACCGATCTGATCATGGCCGAGATCCAGAAATTCGACGAGACGTCCATTTCCGGGCCCCACGTGACCCACGACATCCGCTGGCTGCGTGCCGGACAGGAGTTCGACCTGTGACGCCACTCCTCGCTGTCGCGTCGCGCCTCGCTGCGGTCTGTGACCGGCAGCGCCGGTCGGTTTCCCGA
>CAZADK010000107.1:0-10164 GCA_964483855.1 uncultured Rhodoferax sp. | reverse complement strand
CTCGACTCCGGCGAAAACACCATGGAGCATGCGCGCGGTGTTGCCGGTATCTTGCGCGCGATCGGCGGCTCGGAGCTGATGCAGGCGGCAACCTACCTGGTCTACGCCTGTGAACATCTGACGCGGCCCCAGGAGGCGATCGGCAAGCGATTCGGTGCGAACCTGGCCAATCTGGCGCTGGAGACCAACCAGCTGGTGCGGGTGCAGCGCCAGGCGCGTTCGAACCGTCCGGGGGGGGCCCTGGAGGCGCCGGCGCCGATGGCCCAGATGGCCGCGGCGCAGGTCGAGAACGTGCGCAAGATGCTGCTGGCGTTCTCGCGTGACCTGCGCGTGGTGATGTTGCGCCTGGCTTCACGCCTGCAGACCCTGCGCTACCACGCGGCCAGCAAGCGCGCTCCGCCACCGGCCGTTGCAGCCGAGGCCTTGCTGGTGTTCGCGCCGTTGGCCAACCGGTTGGGCATCTGGGAGCTCAAGTGGGAGCTTGAAGACCTGTCGTTCCGTTTCCTGGAGCCGCAGGCCTACCGTGACGTGGCGCAACACCTCGACCAGACCCGCGCCCAGCGCGAGCGCGATGTCGAGCAACTGCGCGCCCGGCTCGAGCGCGAGCTGCGCCGCGACGGCGTCCATGCCACGGTGCAGGGGCGGCCCAAGCACATCTACAGCATCGTCAAGAAAATGCGTGGCAAGTCGCTCGACTTCGACCATGTGTACGACATCCGTGCCTTGCGTGTCATCGTGCCGACCGTGACCGATTGTTATACGGTGCTCGGTTCGGTGCATGGCCGCTTTACACCGGTGCCCGAGGAGTTCGACGACTACATTGCCAAACCCAAGCCCAATGGTTACCGCTCGCTGCACACCGTGGTTCGGGACGACAAGGGCCAGCCGATCGAGATCCAGATCCGGACCCCGGAGATGCACGATCATGCCGAACACGGAGTCGCCGCGCACTGGTTGTACAAGGAGTCGGGTGTCAAGGGTTATGCCGGCGTTGCTGCGGTCGGGCTTTACGATGCCAAGATTGCCGTGCTGCGCCAATTGCTGGACTGGGAACGCGAGCTCTCCGGCGAGCAGCCGCGCGGGCTGTTCGAAGACCGCATCTATGTTCTGACGCCGCAGGCCGCCATCGTCGAACTGGTCGAAGGTGCGACGCCGGTCGACTTCGCATACAACGTGCATACCGATCTGGGCCATCGTTGCCGCGGTGCCCGGATTGACGGCGCAATGGTGCCGCTGAACACGCCACTCAGGAACGGCCAGACGGTGGAGATCGTCGTTGCCAAAGAGGGCGGACCGTCGCGTGACTGGCTCAATCCCGAACTGGGTTACCTGGCCGGCCAGCGCGCGCGCGGCAAGGTCAGGGCCTGGTTCAATGCCCGCGCCATCCACGCAACCGTGGCGCGGGGCCGCGAGGCGGTCGAAAAGGTACTTCAGCGCGAGGGCAAGACCTCGGTCAACCACGAGGAGCTGGCGCGTGAACTCGGCTTTGACACCGCCGATGCCTTGTTCGAGGCGGTCGGCAAGGACGAGTTTTCGTTGCGCCAGATCGAGGCCTTGTACCGGCCGGGCGAGTCGACGAACCAGGACGCCGACGCGCCGCTGATCAAGGCGCCGACTCAGGAGGACAGGAAGGCCGGCGGCGGCGTGCTGGTCGTCGGTGTCGATTCGCTGATGACCCAGCTGGCGCGTTGCTGCAAACCGGCGCCGCCCGATCTGATCTGCGGCTTTGTCACCCGTGGCAAGGGTGTCAGCGTGCACCGCGCCGACTGCCCCAATGTGCGCGAGTTACGGGCGCGTAACCCGCAGCGCGTCATCGAGGTGCAATGGGGCCGGCCGCGTGCGGAAAAAGCACCGGTCTACCCGGTCGATGTGGTGGTGCAGGCCGTCGATCGCCAGGGACTGCTGCGCGACCTGTCCGAGCTGTTCTTCAAGGAAAAAATGAACGTCATCGGCGTGCAGACCCAGACCGTGCGTGACATTGCCTGGATGACCTTCACCGTCGAGACCTCGGATGCGCTGCGGCTGCAGCAGGTACTGGGGCAGGTCATGATGCTGGCGGGTGTGCGCTCGGCGCGCCGGCGTTGATGATGGCAGGGCAGGCCGGGATGGCTGTCATCCGTCCACCCGTGGTGTCCGGCCGGTTGGCAGCCGCAGGCTGCGCCATGTCACCCGGCTGACGACGGCCCAGAAGCCGAACCGCAAGGCGAGGGCACCGACCGTGCGCATTTCGTAGGCGCCACCACCGAGCACATGGAATCCGAATGCGGCTGCGATCGCCGCAGTCGATACTGCGAGCGCGACCGCCATCGTGCTGGCCCAGCGCCGTGCGCGCCACAGCCCGATACCAGCGACCACATAGATGAATCCGGCCAGGAAATTGAACCACAACACATAGTGCACGGCGTCGCCGACGGCGGCACGGGCTGTGGCGTCGCCGAACAACGCGCGTGCGCCGCTTAAGACGGTCAAGGCACCGAACGCAATGGCGACGATGGCCAGGATTTTGAGGGATCGAGAGGTTTTCATGGCTACTCCTGTGCTGGGGGTTGAGTCGGTGGAAACAGCGATGCCAGGCCTTACAGTTCCAGCCCCTGGCCGGCTTCTTCCTCGGTGCTGCCGTCGCGGATGTGGTACAGGCGCCGGAACGTCGGGATGATCTTTTCGTCGTGGGTGACGACGATGATGGCGGTGCGGTATTGCTGCGCCATGTCGCGCAGGATGCGCATCACGCCCAGCGCGCGTTCCGTGTCGAGTGGTGCGGTCGGCTCGTCGGCCAGGATCACCGGCGGCTGGTTGGCCAGCGCGCGCGCGATCGCCACCCGTTGTTGTTCGCCGCCGGAGAGCTGCGTGGGTTCGGCTTGCGCGCGATGGCCCACTCCCAGTGCGTCGAGCAGCCCGCAAGCGGGCTTTGCCGTTGGGCTGGCCGGCGAGCATCGGCAGCAGCGCGACGTTGTCGGTCACGTCGAGGAAGGGGATCAGGAACGGCGCCTGAAAGATGAAGCCTATGCTGTCGCGCCGCAGCGCCCGCAGGTCGGTCAGCTTCCAGCCGTTGTCGTAAATGATCCTGTCCCCCAGTTGCATCTGCCCCGAGGTTGGCTCGATGACCGCTCCCAGGCACTTGAGCAGCGTGCTCTTGCCCGATCCGGACGGACCGATCAGCCCGATCACTTCGCCCGGCGCCACCTGCATGTTGACGTTCTTCAATGCGTCGACTGCCGACGCGCCTTCGCCATAGCGCTTGCTCAGCGATGTGATGCGGATGCCGAGTTCAGGCATGGCGGCGCCTCATCCGATCGCCGCGGCCGGATCGACGCGCAGCGCGGCCCGGATCGCCAGCGTGCTGGCCAGCGCGCAGACTACCATCACGGCTGCCAGGCCACGCATCGCGTCACCCGTTTCCAGCAACACATATTTGGGAAAGATCGGCGCCCACACCGTGGCCGAGATCTTGCCGACGACAAAACCGATCAGGCCCAGACCCAGCGCCTGCTGCAGGATCATGCTGGCGATGGTGGTGTTGCGCGTGCCGATCAGCTTGAGCACGGCGATCTCGCGCAACTTGCCCAGCGTCATCGTGTAGATGATGAACGCCACGATGGCGGCGCTGACGATGGCCAGGATGACCAGGAACATGCCGATCTGGCGCGCCGAGGTCGCAATCAGCTTGGCCACCAGGATTTCCTCCATCTGCGCCCGGGTGTAGACCTCCAGGTGCTTCCAGCGCCGGATCGGCGTGGCCACCTGATCCGGGTCCTGGTCGGGCAGCAACTGCACCAGCACCGCATTGACGTTGCGGTTGGCCGACTGCGCCTGCAGCACCGACGCGAGCAGGCCGGGCACACCCGGCCGGTTCAGCGCCGGGTTGGCCGCGGTGCGGGCGCGGTCGTTGTGGATGGCGTCGTTGTCCTTCAGGAATTGCGCTTCCTGTGCGTCCCGCAGGCTGATGAAGACCATGGGGTCACCGCCGGACGACACCATGCGCCGGGTCAGGCCGACCACCGTGTAGTCGTGGCGGCGGATCCGGATCCTGTCGCCGACACGCAAGCCGGTCTCCTCGTCGGCCACGGCCTCGTAGTGGTTGCGCGTGATGTGGCGTCCGGCGATCAGGTAGTCTGGCTGGCCCGGCTGGTCCGGCTCCATGCCGACGACCATGGCGCGGATGTCGGTCGTGTCGCGACGCACCTGCATCGTGAAATACGTGACATTGGCGGCGCGCGCGATGCCGGGAAGACCCAGGATGGAGCGGTAGACATCGTCACGCAGGCTCGACGATTCCGCGTAGGGCCCCTGGGTGTCCTTTTGCACGACCCACAGGTCGGCGCCGCTGTTGGTCAGCAACATGCGCGCGTCGTCGACCATGCCGCGGTAGACGCCCGCCATGGTCAGCGTGACGCCGATCAGCAGGCCTAAACCAAAACCCGTCAAGACGAACTTGCTCCAGTCGTGCAGGATGTCGCGGCCGGCCAGGCTGATCATGGTCGCTCCACAACCAGGGACGACCGCACGCTAAAACGGCTGTCGGCGTCCAGGGTCTTTGCGCTGTAGACGACGATCTGGTCGCCGGATGCCAGACCTTCGAGCACCTGGACGCGTCCATCCTGGCTGGTTTGTCCCAGGCGCAGTTCGGCGAATTGGAGTTCACCACCCTGCAGCCGCCAGACGCCGAGCCGCCCGCCCACCCGTCGGATGGCGGCATTGGGCAATACCAGCGCAGGGGCGGTGGCGGGCAGCGACACGGTCACCTCGGCCAGTTCCCCCACGGCCATGCCCTTGGGCGGGGAATCGATGGCGATCTGCGCCATGCGCTCTTCGGTCACGCTGTCCCCCTGCATCTCGACACGCGCGACGCTACCGGCCAGGGACCGGTCCGCATCCGATCGCAGGATGACTGCCGCGGGCAGGCCCGCTGCCAGTGCGCTCGAGCGTCCCTGGTCGAACCGCGTCTTGATCCGCAGGCTGCCCGGGTCGATCAGCCGCAGTACCGGTTGGCCGGCGACCACGGTGGATCCCGGTTCGGCTTCGCGCGACAAGACGATGCTGTCCCGCGTGGCCAGCAGGCGGGTGTTGCCGCGTTGTTGCTGCAAGGCCGCGCGCTCGGCCTGCAGGCGTTCGCGGTCGTGCCGCGACGCGGCCAGGTTGGCACCTGCGCTGCGCAGGCCGGCCTCGGCGGAGACCAGTTCCTGGCGCTTGCTGTCCATGGCGCCGGTGCTGATGAAGCCCTGACGCTCCAGGTCGGCATAACGGCGCTGGTTGGCTGCGGAGAGTTCCCTGCGCGCTTGCAGGTCGGCCTCCTGCGCCTGCGCGGCGGCGATGGCGCTGCCAGCGCGCAGCAAAGACGCGTCGAGCGCACGCAGCCGCTCGTCCAGGTCGATGGGATCCATCTCGGCCAGCAACTGCCCGGCCGCGACGCGGTCTCCGACATCGACCAGCACGCGCAGTACGCGGCCGGCGCCGGTCGGGCCGATCAGGTAGCTGCGCTGCGCCTCGACAACGCCGATGCCGAACAGCGAAGGCGACAACGTGGCTTCGGACACGGTCGTGACTGTCACCGGCACCGGTGCCAGCGGACCGGTGCTGCGCATCACGAACACGACTGCGGCGAGCAGCGACAAGCCGAGCAGACCCAGCAGCACGGAACGTAGCAACGAGCGGCGCGGCATCATGGCTGGGCGCGGATGCCACGCTCGAAAATGCCGAACACCCGCGGCGCCAGTTCGCGCATGGTGTTGCTTTGGCCACTCATGACCGACTGCATCACCAGTCCCTGGACCTGTCCCAGGAACATCGTCGCGGCAGCCGCGACGTCGAGATCGGCCGATGCTTCATGTGCGGCCACGGCCTTGTGCAGCAGATCCTGCACCAGTGCACGGTAGGCCTGCATCAAGCGCCGCGCACGCTGCTTGATCGGTGTGTCGCCGGCTTGCTGGAGCTGATGCAACACCAGTCGCGGGACGCCAGGGTGGGCGACGACGAAGCTGACATGGGCGTCGAACACGGCGCGCAACGCGGCCATCGGTGTTGGCGCTGCGCGGGCGGCATCGGACACGGTCTGCAGCAGCTGTTCCGCGGCAGACTCCATGGCCGCGAGCCAGACTGCGTCCTTGCTCGCGAAGTGCTTGAACAGCGCACCCTGGCTGAGCCCGATGGCCGCGGCCAGGTCGGTGGTGGTGATTGCCGCGGGACTGTTGCTGGCAGCCAGGCGCAACGCAGCCGCCACGATGGCGCTTTGCCGCTCGTCGGTCGGCTGTCGGTCGGTACTGCTCCGGATGTTGTCCATGGGTGGTAAGTAATTAATTGCTTTCCAACATTTTGCGCCTGATTGCAGCACCGCGTCAAGCCGTCGATGGCAGGAGGGTTATTGCCGCGCCGGGGGTCTTGGCGGTGTCAGGAACGCCGTGCCATCGGGTCGTCCGTCCAGATACAGCGAGGCAGTGGCCTCGGGCGATTCGGCGATCAGTTTGCCGCGCCGGAACACCTTGAGCCGGGTTGCGCGCAGCCGGATCGCCTCGATGGGATCGCGCGCCTGCAGCAGCACGAAATCGGCGTGGCAACCGGTCTGCAGGCCGTAGTCGTCGAGCTGCAGGATACGCGCGGCGTTGATCGTGACCGCGTCGAAACACTGGCGCATCGCCGCCTGGCTGGTCATCTGGGCCACGTGCAGACCCATCGAGGCGACCTCGAGCATGTCGCCGCTGCCCAGCGCGTACCAGGGGTCCATCACGCAGTCCTGGCCGAACGCGACGTTGACGCCGTGCGCCAGCAGCTCCGGCACCCGGGTCATGCCGCGGCGTTTCGGATAACTGTCGTGTCGGCCCTGCAGCGTGATGTTGATCAGCGGGTTGCTGACCACGTGCAGCTGCGCCTGGGCCATCAGCGGCAGCAGTTTGGAGACATAGTAGTTGTCCATCGAATGCATCGAGGTCAGGTGCGAGCCGGTGACGCGGCCGTGCAGCCCGAGGCGCTGGGTCTCGAAAGCCAGGGTCTCGACATGGCGGGACAGGGGGTCGTCGGATTCGTCGCAGTGCATATCGACCAGCTTGCCGCGCCGCGCCGCGATTTCGCACAGCAGCCGGACGCTTTCCGCGCCCTGCGCCATAGTGCGCTCGAAATGCGGTATGCCGCCGACGACGTCGACACCCATGTCGAGCGCCCGCTCCAGATTGGCGACGCCGCCAGGGCTGCGCAACACGCCATCCTGCGGGAAGGCCACCAGTTGCAGGTCGAGGTACGGGGCGACCCGCTTTTTCACGTCGAGCAGCGCCTCGACCGCCAGCATGCGCGCATCGCTGGTGTCCACATGCGAGCGGATCGCCAGCAGGCCGCGGGCCACAGCCCAGTCGCAATACGCCAGCGCACGTTCGACGACGGCGTCCTGCCTCAGCGTCGGCTTGAGTTCGCCCCACAAGGCGATGCCTTCGAGCAAGGTTCCGCTCTGGTTGACGCGCGGCAAGCCGTAGCTGAGCGTCGAATCCATGTGGAAATGGGCATCGACAAACGGCGGACTGACCAGCAACCCTTGCGCATCGATGGTCTCGCGTGCCGGCGCGTCGATGACCGGCGCCACGTCGACGATACGCCCGTCACGCACGGCAATCGCCATCGGACTGCGGCCGTCGGGCAGGGTGGCGTTGTGCAGGAGCAGGTCGAGCATGGTGGTGGAACCTTTCGTGGGTGTGGGGCCTCAGGCTCCATGTTATGACCTTCAGGCCCATACCTGGATTGGAAAATACCGCACCGCCCCAGCGAAGCGCCGCACCCGACCGCACAGGCCATTACCATCGCGCCTTGAGCCAACGGGATGCCCAGGGTACCGATCTGCTGCATAGGTGCGCCCGTGAAAGCAGCATTGCGGGCGTTTCGGTCGGACACACAAGAAAAAAGGCTCCAGCCGCATATCCGGTTGGAGCCTTTCCGTGTGGCGTCATCGCGGGGCGTTGGCCGACCGCGGTGCCGCAAAAATGCTGACTTACTTCTTCGCCGCCTCCCACACCGCATGCGTGTATCCAGCCTTGCCTGGATCCTTCTTGATCACCGGCGCGCTGCCGCTGGACAGCAGCACCTTGACCGTACGTTCGTACGCCGCCGGCTCCAGGTAACCCATCTTCGGTGAGTTGGCGGTGGAGATCAGCTTGGCGACGTTTTCCATCTGGCGCTTTTGCACCTTCTCGGTTGCGCTGCCCGATGTGTCGGCCGCCACGACGATCTTGGCTGCGCCGGCCGGATCCTTGACCGCGTCGTTCCAACCCTTGAACGTGGCCTTGAGGAATTTGGCCATGCGTTTGACGAAGGCCGGGTCCTTCAGGTTGGACTCGAGCACGTACAGCCCGTCTTCCAGCGAGGCGACGCCCTGGTCTTCGTAGAAGAAGGTGACCAGGTCGCTCTCCTTGACGCCGGCATCGATGATCTGCCAGTACTCGTTGTAGATCATGGTCGAGATACATGCGGCCTGGTTCTGCAGCAGCGGGTCGACGTTGAAGCCCTGCTTCATGATCTTGATGTCGGTGTCGGGCTTGAGACCGAGCTTGGCCATCCAGTTCAGGAACGGGTATTCGTTGCCGCCATACCAGACGCCGAGTGTTTTACCCTTGAGGTCTTTCGGGCTGGATACGCCGCTAGCCTTCTTGCAGGTGAGCATCAGCCCGGAGCGGTTGAACACCTGGGCGATATTGACCAGCGGCACGCCGGCCTCGCGGGCTGCCAGGGCGTCGGGCATCCAGTTGACGACCACATCCGCACCTTTGCCGGCTATGACCTGCACCGGGGAGATGTCGGGGCCGCCGGCCTTGATCGTCACATCCAGGCCTTCCGCCTTGTAATACCCCTTGGCCTGGGCCACGTAGTAACCGGCAAACTGCGCCTGCGGCAGCCACTTGAGCTGCACGGTGACTTTTTCCTGCGCCGCAGCGGCAAAACTGCTTGCGGCCAGCACGGTTGCCAGCAGGGCCTGGGTCAATATCGAACGTCGAAACATAAACACTCCTTGGGGTTGAAAAAATGGCGGGATCGGTCGTACACGCAAAAGCCTAAACGACGGCAAAGGAAACGGCAATCGGGGCTAACGCGCGCCTTGCATCTGGTCTCATGTGCGGCCCCGGACGGAGGGGTGCCAGAACGCCACCTTGCGCTCGAGCCGGCTGAGCAAGGCATAGGCCGTGGAGCCGGTCACGGCGGCGACGACGACGGCGGCCCAGACCAGCGTCATGTTCATCTTCGAGGCCTCGGTCGAGATGCGAAAACCCAGCCCGGTCGTGGGCGAGCCAAAGAACTCGGCCACGATGGCGCCGATCAGCGCCAGGCTGGCGTTGACCTTGAGTGCGGCGAACATGAACGGCACCGCCGAGGGCAGGCGCAGCGACCACAAGGTGCGCAGGTAATTGGCAGCGTAACTGTGCATCAGCTCGCGTTCGAGGCGCTGCGAGGCTTGCAGCCCGGCCAGCGTGGAGACCAGCATCGGGAAAAACGTCATCAACACCACGACTGCAGCCTTGGAGGGCCACTCGAAGCCGAACCACATGACCGCGATTGGCGCCACACCCACCAGCGGAATCGCGCTGGTCAGCGAGGCGATCGGCAGCAGGCCGCGCTGAAGGAAGGGCAGGCGGTCGATCGCGATGGCGACCAGGAAACCCAGGCTGCAGCCGAGCACCCAGCCCACCAGCACCGCCTTGACCACGGTCTGCACGAAGTCGCCGCCGAGCATGGCCAGGTTTTCCCACAACGACGACAGGATCAGCGCTGGCGATGGCAACAACACGCGCGGCACGTCGGCCGCCACCACCAGCAACTGCCAGAAGTACAGCACCCAGATACCGAACAGGGCCGCGGTCATGCCGGCGTAGAAATTGCTGCCGGTGCCACGGATCGCGGCCACGCGGCGGATGCCGACCGACGCCAGCACGGCGAGCACCGCGGTGGCGCTCCAGAACGTCAGGCCCACCGGCGCTGCGGGCGTCGCCAGTGGCGAGAACATCAGCGCCAGCGCGAGCAGGAACGAGACGGCGACGAGCACGGCCGTCGCCGTGCCGTAGGCTGACCGCGTATCGGCGGCGCTCACCGGACGACCCTGCGTGCTGCGGCCTGCGGGACCGAGCGCCTTGGGAGCGGCCCGGCGGCGACTACTTGCGTAGCTTCGGCCTGCGGCCTGCGGTGCGAGCGCCTTGGGAG
>CAZADK010000106.1:2105-10245 GCA_964483855.1 uncultured Rhodoferax sp. | reverse complement strand
CCGAGCACCGGCATCCGGCGCGGCGTGGTGGTCAACATCGACGCCACGGTGCAGAGCATCCAGCTCGCGCTCAAGGAGGCCGAGCTGATGGCCGACTGCAAGATCACGCGCGTGTACACCGGCATCACCGGCAGCCATATCCGCGGCATCAACTCCAGTGGCATGGTGGCGATCAAGGACCGGGAAGTCACGCAGGCCGACGTGGCCCGCGTCGTTGAAACCGCCAAGGCCATCAACATCTCGACCGACCAGCGCCTGCTGCTGGTCGAGCCGCAGGAGTTCATCATTGACGGGCAAGACGTCAAGGAGCCGATCGGCATGAGCGGCATCCGGCTCGAGGCCAAGGTCCATATCGTGACCGGCGCGCAGAGCGCGGCCGAGAACATCATCAAGTGCGTGCGCCGCTGCGGGCTGGAAGTCGAGCAGTTGATGCTCAACCCGCTGGCGTCCAGCCTGTCGGTGCTGACCGACGACGAGCGCGAGCTGGGCGTGGGCCTGGTCGATATCGGCGCCGGTACCACCGACGTGGCGATCTTCGCCAACGGAGCGATCCGCCACACCGCGGTGATTCCGATCGCCGGCGACCTGATCACCAGCGACATCGCAATGGCGCTGCGCACCCCGACCAAGGATGCCGAGGACGTCAAGATCGACAGCGGCTGCGCCAAGCAGCTGCTGACCGATGCCGAGACCCAGGTCGAGGTGCCGGGCCTGGGCGACCGCGGCCCACGCCTGCTCAGCCGCCAGGTGCTGGCCGGCGTGATCGAGCCGCGGGTCGAGGAAATCTTCGCGCTGGTGCACCAGGTGATACGCGACTCCGGCTTCGAGGAGGTCCTGTCCTCGGGCATCGTGCTGACCGGCGGCTCCTGCGTGATGCCGGGCATGGTCGAACTGGGCGAAGACATTTTTCTGAAGCCGGTGCGCCGCGGCGTCCCCAAGTATTCCGGCGTGTTGTCCGACATGGTCGCGCAACCTCGCGCTGCCACCGTCATGGGTCTGCTGGAAGAGGCGCGCATGGCACGCATGCGCGGCCTCAAGGTGTCGCAAAAGAGCGGCTCGATGCGCAATGCCTTCGGCAGCGTCAAGGACTGGTTTGTGGGGAACTTCTGACATGGCAAACGACACCGCAATCTGCCCAAGCGGCAGCCACCTTGACGACGATCACCTGTGGCTGGCGCGGGGCAGTCCGCACGGGCGATGGCGACCCGACAGACCGCCAGACCGCGGAAGGCGGACAAAAGAACAAACGGAAAACGGAACCAGTAAACATCGGCAACTGCAATTTAGGAGAACAACATGCCTATCGAAATGATGGAAGAAGAGGGTTTCAACCAGGGCACCCAGATCAAGGTGATCGGTGTCGGTGGCGGCGGCGGTAACGCGGTCGAGCACATGATCGCGTGTGCCGTTGGTGGCGTGGAGTTCATCTGCGCCAACACCGACGCCCAGGCCCTGAGTCGCAGCTCGGCGCACAAGACAATCCAGCTCGGCACCACCGGCCTGGGCGCGGGCAGCAAGCCCGACAAGGGCCGCGATGCGGCCGAGCAGGCGGTCGAGGAGATCCGGGCCTCCATCGAAGGCGCGCACATGTTGTTCATCACCGCCGGCATGGGCGGCGGCACCGGCACCGGGGCGGCGCCGGTGATTGCGCGGGTGGCCCGCGAGATGGGCATCCTGACCGTGGGTGTGGTGACCAAGCCGTTCGACTTCGAAGGCGGCCGGCGCATGCTGATCGCCGATAGCGGCCTGTCCGAGCTGGAAGTGAATGTCGACTCGCTGATCGTCGTGCTCAACGAGAAACTCGAGGAGGTGCTGGGCGACGACATCACGCAGGACGAGGCGTTCGCGCATGCCAACGACGTGCTCAAGAACGCGGTTGGCGGTATCGCCGAGATCATCAACGTGCCAGCCCACATGAACGTCGACTTTGAGGACGTACGCACCGTGATGGGCGAACCCGGCAAGGCCATGATGGGAACCGCCACCGCTGGTGGCCCGGACCGTGCGCGTATCGCCGCCGAGCAGGCCGTGGCCTGTCCGCTGCTCGAAGGCGTGGACTTGTCCGGCGCCAAGGGCGTGCTGGTGCTGATCACCGCATCCAAGGGCTCGCTCAAGTTGTCCGAGTCCAAGCTGGCGATGAATACCATCCGCGCCTTCGCGTCGCCCGACGCGCTGGTGATCTATGGCACCGCCTACGACGACAATCTGGGCGACCAGATCCGTGTCACCGTGGTCGCCACCGGCCTGTCCCGCCAGGGCCAGCAGCGCCGCACGGCCACGCCACTGCAGGTACTGCGCACCGGAACCGACAACGTGCCGTTTCAGATCCCGACGCTGACCCACCAGGTGCAGAACCCGTCGGCCGGTGTCAACCAGCCGTTGGCCGGCACCGCTCAGCCCGACTACGGCAGCCTGGGCACACCCGCCGTCTGGCGCGGCCGCGGCTCGGCGGCGGCCAAGGTCGACGCCTTGTCCAACGGTGGCATGGACGACTATGAGATTCCTGCCTTTCTTCGCAAGCAAGCCGATTGAACCCACGGCAGCGGGCCCGCTGCCAGCTTTCTACAATCGGGGGGTGCTAAGACAAAGAACCCTCCGCTCGCAGACCCGCGCCATCGGCGTGGGTCTGCACAGTGGTCAACGCGTGGAACTGACGCTGCGGCCAGCGCCGCCGCACACCGGTATCGTGTTCCGGCGCATCGACCTGCCGCAGCCGGTCGAGATCCCGATGACGGCCGACGCAGTGTCCGATACCCGCATGGCCACGACAGCCTCGCACGGCACGGCCAAGGTCGCCACCGTCGAACACCTGATGTCGGCCTGCGCCGGACTGGGCATCGACAACCTGATCGTCGACATCACGGCCGAAGAGGTGCCGATCCTGGACGGTTCCGCGGCCTCGTTCCTGTTTCTGCTGCAAAACGCAGGTGTGGTCTGGCAGGACGCGCCACGCCAGTTCATCCGGGTGACCCAACCCGTCGAGGTGCGCGACGGCCAGGGCAACGCGGCGCGCTGGGCCCGGCTTGAGCCCTTCCATGGCTACCGGCTGAGCTTCGAGATCGTGTTCGACCATCCGGCGGTGGACGCGACTGGCCAGCGCGTGAGCTTCGATTTCGGTACCGGCTCGTACCAGCGCGACATTGCACGGGCCCGCACCTTCGGCTTCACGCGCGACGTCGAGACGATGCGGGCCAATGGCCTGGCGCTCGGCGGCGGTCTGGACAACGCGATCGTCATGGACGACTACAAGATTCTCAACGCAGAAGGCCTGCGTTACGACGACGAATTCGCCAAGCACAAGATCCTGGACGCAATCGGCGACATGTACATGCTGGGCAAGCCGCTGCTGGCAAGTTACACCGCGTTTCGTTCCGGCCACGAACTCAACAACCGGCTGGCCCGCGAACTGATGGCACGCAAGGACAGCTGGGAGATCGTCACGTTTGCCGACGAAGCCAAGGCGCCCCAGGGATTCGCCCAGCTGGCGCCGGCATGGTAGTGGCGCGATCGATACACCACCGGGTCTCGCGGCCCGGTTCCCGATGCCGATATTTCGCCTCCTGATTCCGGCCCTGTTTGTCGTCGCCGGGCTGCTGTTTGTCGCCTACATGTTCACCGGCAACCCCGGCTACAAGCGACTGGGACTGCGGGTGCTGGTCGCCTCGCTGATCGCCGCGTTTGCGTTTTTTGCGGTGTTGATCACCATCAACCTGCTCGAGTAGATTTCCCGGGCGGGCAAGCCCAGGCTGCGTGCAAGCCGGACCCGCAGCGGCTGGCGCAACGCCGGACCCGCCAGCGGCGCACAATGAGGGGTGCTGCTCGCCGTGTGCAGCTTGCCATGATGGCGCTGTCGCCGGCGCCGCAGATCCGAGGGCCGAACTACCACCATGGTCAGACTCCAATTCTCCATTGAGCTCCAATACGACATCGCGCCGCCGGGCTGCGACTTCATTTTCAGCATCCATGCCGCGCAGACGCCGCAGCAACAGGTGGTGCGCGAGGCGATGCAATTCAGCCAGCCGCTACCGTACAACCTGTTCACCGACCCGGTCACGCACACGCGTTACCTGCGCCTGCAATCGCCGCCAGGCGCGTTTTCGGTGCAATACGAGGCGACCGTGGACGTGGGCCACCACCAGGCCGACCCCGCCCAGATCGGCGAGGTGGCGGTGGCCAACCTGCCCGGCGAGGTCCTGCCCTACCTTTATCCCAGCCGTTATTGCCAGTCTGACCGCCTGTTGCGCTTTGCCGCGCTGGAATTTGGCCACTTGTGGCAAGGTTACAGCCGCGTCCAGGCGATTCGCGACTGGGTGGTCGAACGCGTCACGTTCCGATCCAACTCCTCGGACGGCAACACCTCGGCGGTCGACACGCTGGTCGAGAAAGTGGGGGTCTGCCGCGACTTCACCCACCTGATGATCGCGTTGTGCCGAGCACTCAACATCCCGGCCCGATTCGCCACCGGCATCGACTACGGCGCCAACCCGGTGCTGGGGCCACCGGATTTCCACGCCTATGTCGAGGCCTATCTGGGTGACCGCTGGTATCTGTTCGATGCCTCCGGAGTCGCGATCCCGATGGGTTTTGTGCGCCTGGGCACTGGCCGCGACGCTGCAGACACGGCGTTTGCGACCATCTTCGGTGGCGTCGCCGGTAGCGCGCCCCGCATCCATATCCAGGCCGTGCCCAACGCGCAAGGTACGCTGGTCGTTCCCAGCCACGTGCCGTTTGCACTGTCAACGGACGGACAGTCGGTGCGCCACTGACATCGACTCCCGAATGCGCAGCGCATTGCAGCGCATTGCATTGCATTGCATTGCACCGCGTCGGTACGCTACGTAGTGATCGCTGCCTGCGCACGCCTGGCGCAACCCACCTCAGCAGTTTCGGTTCCGCGCGGCGTCGGCGGCACTGGCCAGGCTGAGCAAGCGCGACGTCCGGCCCACATGCGCATGCGTGATCGCCATGCCCAGCGCGTCGGCCGCGTCCGAGCCGGGCAGGCCCGGCAGGTCGAGCAGGCGGCGCACCATTTCCTGGACCTGACCCTTTTGCGCGCGGCCATAACCCACCACCGCCTGCTTCATCTGCAAGGCGGTGTACTCGGCCACCGGCAGATCCTTGGACACCAGCGCCGTGATGCAGGCGCCCCGCGCCTGCCCCAGCAGCAGCGTGGATTGCGGATTGACATTGACAAACACGATCTCGACACAGGCGTGGTCGGCCTGATAACGCTGCGCCACCTCGCAGACACCGTCGAACAAAAGCTTCAACCGGCTCGGCAGGTCCGTTTTCGCCTGCCCGACGGTGCTGATGGTGCCGCTGGCGACATACCGCAGCGCCGAACCCTGCACGTCGATCAAGCCAAATCCGGTCGTGCGCAGCCCAGGGTCGATGCCAAGAATCCGCATGTGTACGGGCCTGCTAGAGATTGAAGAGCCAGCGCACCGAATGGAAAAACACCGGCGCCGAGAAACACAAGGCATCGACCCGATCCAGCAGGCCGTTGGCACCGGTCACGCCATCCCCATGGTTGCCCCAGTTCGGAATACCCCGGTCGCGCTTGATCGCCTTCATGACCAGATGCCCCAGCGAGCCGGCGATGCAGGCGACGATGGCCATCGCAAACGCCTGTCCGGGCTTGAATGGGGTGATACCGGCGAGCAATGCGCCCAGCACGCTCGACACGCCGACGGCAATGCCCCAGCTCACCCAGTTGAAGCTGCTGCTGATGGCAGGCGCCGAAGGCCCGCGCCGCAGTCGCCGGGCAACCACCGTTTGCATCACCATGCAGGTCTGTACCACCAGCACCAGGAAGAACACCAGGAACGCGCCGCGATCTCGGTAATTCGGGAAGTCGAGCAGCAACAAGGCCGGCACGTGGCTCATGCCGTAGATGCACGCCATGATGCCCCATTGCAGCTTGGCATTGCGCTCCAGGAAACGCTGCGGGTCGTTGGCCAATGCGCTGACCACCGGTATGGCCAGGAACACGTAGACCGGGATGAACACCGTGAACAGGTCGTGGTGCCGCATGCCGACCAAGGTGTATTGCATCGGCAGTATGACGAAGAACGCGAGCACCAGGCTGCGGTGGTCGCCGCGGCGCGTCGGCGACAAGGCCATGAACTCGCGCAACGCGAAGAACGAGACCAGCCCGAACAACACGGTTGCTCCGACGTCCCCCGACAACCAGCCGATCCAGAACACGATCACCATGACCCAGCTGCTGCGCAGCAAGGTCGTGGAGCGCGCCAGATTGGTGCGGTAGGCATCGCCGGTAGCCGGGTCCCGGTGTTCGCGCAAGGACAGCAGCAGCAACACGGCACTGGCGATGAACAGGCAACCGAACACGAACACGAACATGGCACCGACCTGTTCGGTTGCGCTCATGCTCTTGAGGTACTGGTTCATGGTTGTGACGCGCAGTGGAACCGAATCCGAGCGCCAGCAAGAGGCTCAAAAAGCATATCCGCAATTGCAGTCCCAAGGCTCGGCTTCTGCCGAACGTTAGGGTGGGTGGGGGGTGCAGCGCAGCAATGGAGGAGCAGTGGGCGCAGCCCACTGCGAAGGACATGAGCGCAGCCCCCCGCCCACCAAACTGGCCTGCCAATGACCACCGCCGGATAGTGGCAGGCTGCATGCGACAACTCAGACATCGCGCAACGCAATCACCGCATCACGGGCACGATCCAGAAACGCCCGCCGCTCCTCGCCCGCCTGCAACTTGACAGGCGCGCCGAACGTGACCGAACACAACACCGGGACCGGCACCACCTCCCCCTTGGGCATGACCCGCTGCACATTCGCGATCCAGGCCGGTACCAGCACCACGTGCGGGAATCGCAACGCCAGGTTGTACAGGCCGGCCTTGAAGGGCTGCGGCTCCTCGGCGTGGCCGCGCGTGCCCTCGGGAAACAGGATGATCGAATCGCCGTTCTCCAGTGCCTCGGCCAATGGCTCCAGCGGATCCTGGTCAGCCGAACGTTCGCGCGCAACATAGATCGCGTTGAACACCCGTGAGGTGATCCATTGCCGAAGCGGGGTGCGGGTCCAGTAATCGCGTGCGGCGATCGGCCGTGTCACTGTGCGCAGCACCTGCGGCAAGGCAGCCCATATCAACAACAGGTCGACATGGCTTTGATGATTGGCGAAATAGATGCGCTGCTCGGCCTTGGGAGGACAACCGTACCAACGCGCCTGTGAACCGGTCAACAACCGCACCAGTCCCAGCAGGAAAAGACCCATCACCTTGGCGCGCATGGTCCCGATGATACCCAGCCACGGCGCTGCCGATACCTCACGGCAGCCGCGCGTGCTGCATGCGCGCGGTGATCGTCGACGCGCGCCCGGCCAGATAGGCCGAGCCGGGCAACTTCTCGAAGTATTTGGGCCGCGGCAACATCACTGCCAGGCGTGCGGCCTCGTATGCGCTCAGGCGTGATGCCGGTTTTCGGAAATAGTGTTCGGCCGCAGCCTGCGCGCCGAACACACCGTCGCCCCACTCGACATTGTTGAGATAGATCTCCAGGATGCGCCGCTTGTCCAGCAGCGCCTCGAGCAACAAAGCCAGCACGAACTCCTGTCCCTTGCGCATCAAGGTCCGTTCGCCGGACAGGAACAGGTTCTTGGCCAGCTGCTGCGTGATCGTGGAGCCGCCCACCACCTTGGGCGTGCGTGTCTTGCGGCCAGCCGCCGCGCGCTGCTCGGCCTGTTCCTCGGCCCGGCTGTTTTTCGTCCAGGCCTTTTCGACTGCATCCCAGTCGATGCCGTCGTGCTCGGCATAACCATCGTCTTCGGACGCGATCACTGCGCGCTTGAGGTGGTCGGACAGCTGCGCGTACGGCACCCATTGCTGGCGCCAGCGCAAGCCGTCATTGCCCTGCGCGACGCGCCAGGCCTCGGTCCGCTGGAAGGCGGTCGACTGCGGATCGATCACGGCCATGACCGCGATGCGGGCCACGAAGAACAGCTGCAGCAGGACCACCGCCAGCAACACCATTGCAATCCAGCGCAGTAGCGGTTTCATGACCAGGCCTGCGCGCGGCGCGCTGCGGCATGAACCTCGGGAGCGGCCCAGCGGAGATATGCCCAGGCCTGCGCGCGGCGCGCTGCGGCATGAACCTCGGGAGCGGCCCAGCGG
>CAZADK010000106.1:0-2005 GCA_964483855.1 uncultured Rhodoferax sp. | reverse complement strand
TGCCCAGGCCTGCGCGCGGCGCGCTGCGGCATGAACCTCGGGAGCGGCCCAGCGGAGATATGCCCAGGCCTGCGCGCGGCGCGCTGCGGCATGAACCTCGGGAGCGGCCCAGCGGTTCATGACCATCATTTGCCGCTGACCTTGGCTTCGAGCAGCTCGTCGCGCGTGAACTTGAAGCGCGATACCAGAACCAGCTGGTCAAAGCTGCTGCGCATGTCGATGGTGAAGCTGCCGAAGGGGCCGGCCGACCGGGCGATGAGTTCGGCGCGGCGGTCGAGCACTGGTATGCCGGAGCTGTCGACAACCTCGGTTGCCAGCACATGGCCATCGTGGTTGACGGTGATCAGCATCGTCAGTTCGCCATACAGCTTCTTGCCGTTGACGGTCGGGAAATGGGTCGTGCCCATGTCCTCGATCAGGCGGCGCATGGTGTCGTAATACACCGCGTACGGCACCTCGCGCGTGGCGGGGCTGACATAACGCTTCTTGGGTCGCGCGTTCTCCTGCTGGATGCGCCGCTCGATCTCGGCCAGCAGCTTGATCAGCCGGCGGCGTTTCTCCTCGCGGGTGATCTGCTCCGGTGTCGCGCCGGGGTTGAGCGGCTCGGGCGGCCGCAACGCGGCGAGTTGGGTCCGCACCTGGGCCAGCATCATCTGCTGCTGCTCGAGCAGGGTCTGCGTGCTGGCGTTGGTCTGTTCCTCCAGCGAGTCTCCGACAGCCGTCAGCGCGGAGGCCGGCAGCGGCGTCGTGGCGCGCCCGCGATCGAGTTCGCCGCCGCCAGCCATATTGGCCTGCGCCAGGGCCTGCGCCTTGTCCGGTTTGTCGTTGGTGCGGGCATTGACCAGGATGACCTCGAGCGGCGTGTCCTCGAACACCCGGTTGAAACGCTGCGGATCGACGAACCGCACGGTCAGCAGGGCTGCGTGCACGACCAGCGAGGCGCCCAGCGCCAGTTGCATCGTGGTGAATGTACGCAGCTTCACGAGGCTTGATTGTCGCCATCCGGCGGTTGTGCCGCGCTCGTCTCGTCCAGTTCGACCGCGATCGCCAATGGACCGGCCACGACCTCGTCGTCCCCCTCTTCCTCGAGCACCACCGCATCCGCCGCCGTCACGCCCCCTGCCAACGGCAGGTCCAGACGCTCGATGACCGACCCGGTGACGTCGAGCGCAATCGTGTCAACCGCGCCCAGGCGCACGCGCAACCGCGCGCCGCGCGACTGATCCTGCGCGCCGATCACCGGCAACACCAGCGGTAGCGACTCGGCACGCACGAGGTTGTCCTTGAACAACACCGCGACCAGTTCACGGATGTCGTTCTGGATCAGGTATCGCAACGTCCAGAAGCGCTCGATCGCACCCTGGAAAGCGCCGTAGGCTGCGTACGCGGCTTCGAATGCAGAGATGATGGCGAACAGCTCGGCATCCTTCGGCCTGAACGGCGCCACCAGCGCCGCCGTCTTGCCGTGACGCGCGCACGCGATGATCTGCCACTGGTTGACCAGATCGGTGTAGCGGCGCAGCGGTGAGGTGCTCCAGGCATAACTGCGCACGCCGATACCCGCGTGGGGCAAGGCCTTGGTGCCCATGCGCACCTTGATGCCCGGGGCCAGGCTGGCCTGGCTGCGGTAGATCGCCGGCACGCCGAGTTCGGCCATCCAGCCGCCCCAGTGGCTGTTGGCCAGGATCATCGCCTCGGACACGATCAGGTCGAGCGGCGCGCCGCGCTGGCGTATCGCGATCTCCACCGTCTCGCTGCCATCGGGCTCGGCTGCAGCATCGCGCAGCAGCCGGAAGTTGTAGTCGGGCCGGGTGAAATTCTCGGGTTTGCCGCGTACCACCTCGCGTTGTGCCTTCAGGTGACCGGCCAGCCGGTGCAGAAACGACAACTGCACCCGCAGGCCTGGCACGGCGGGCAATCCGGGCGAAAGGTCGGCGCCGGTCGCGCCGTCCGCGTTGGCGAGCCACTGCGCGGTGACCACCGTGTCGAGCTGGTCGTGGCGCAG
>CAZADK010000105.1:7706-10296 GCA_964483855.1 uncultured Rhodoferax sp. | reverse complement strand
CGTCATTCCCGCCCCCAGGGGTCAAGCAAAGTGGCAAAGCCACATTTGCTTGAGAGACCGGGCGGCCGGGAGGCTTGCAAGGTCGAACCTGTCGCGGGCGATGTGCGCGGTCAGGTCACTGCCAGTTTCTGATTGAACCGGGCCTGCTTCCATTCGCCGGCCTCGAGCACCCGGCTCAGGTGTTCGACCGCATGCCAGACATCGGCGAAACCGGTATACAGCGGCGTGAAGCCGAAGCGCATGATGTCCTGCCGGTCGGCGTGGCCGGGCGCAGCCAGTGGGTCGCCAGCGCGGAAGTCGCCAATGACGCCGCGTGCGATCATCGCCTGCATGATCGGGTAGGCCCCTTCGCGGCGCGTCAGGCCGACCTGCGAGCCGCGCCGGTCGTGCGCGCGCGGCGTGACCAGTACGAGCCCGTGGCCGGCACAGCGCTGCTCCACCAGTTCCATGAACAGGTCGGTCAGTGCCAGCGACTTGGCGCGCAAGGTCCCGATCGCGGCGGCTCCGTCGGCGCCACTGCCGCCGGCCGCCAGCACGCTGTCGACGCCGCAATCGAGCGCCCGCATGCTCAGGATCGGCTGCGTGCCGCACAGGTAACGCCCAATACCCCTGGCTGGTTCGTACTGCGGCGAAAACGCGAACGGTGCGGCATGGCCGAACCAGCCTGACAGCGGCTGCCAGCAGCGGTCGGTGTGGCGCGGGTGCACCCAGACGAAGGCAGGCGCGCCGGGCCCGCCATTGAGAAACTTGTAGCCGCAACCGACGGCGAAATCCGCCTGTGCATCCTCCAGCGCCAACGGCACTGCACCCGCGCTGTGCGCCAGGTCCCACACCACCAGCGCGCCGGCGGCGTGGGCAAGCCGCGTCGTGGCACGCATGTCGAACATCGCGCCAGTGCGGTAGTTGACGTGGGTGAGCATCAGCACTGCGACCTCGTCGGTGATGGCATCGTCCAGGTCGGCTGCGTCCACCAACTCCAGCGTGCAGCCGTGCTGGCGGCACAACGATTGCGCGATATAGAGATCGGTCGGGAAATTGCTGCGTTCGCTGAGCACTTTTCTGCGTCCGGGTGCGTCCTGTGCGGCGATACCCAGCGCGGCACTGAGCACCTTGTACAGGTTGGTCGAGGTGGTGTCGGTCGCAACCACGGTGCCGGGAGAGGCGCCTATCAGCGACGCGATCTTGTCGCCGATGCGTCGCGGCAGGTCGATCCAGCCGGCATCGTTCCAGGAGCGGATCAGTCCCTGCCCCCATTCCTGCCGGACCACTTGTTCGACTGCCGCAACCGCGCTGCGGGGCAGGGCGCCGAGCGAATTGCCGTCCAGGTAGATGACGCCATCGGGCAGGTGGAATTGCGCGCGCAGCGCGTGCAGCGGATCCTGCGCGTCGCGTTGTTCGCAGTCGCGCAGCGTGATCGGTTCTTGTCTCATCGGTTTACTTTCTCGCGTTCTTGTTTCGAGCCCGCCATGGCGAAGAAACAGCCTTGTACACCGCTCCAGACGTCACGCGGCCGATGCGCTGATCTGCCGCAAGTCACTCCTGGCGGCCGAGCAGCAGGTATTCCAGCAAGGCCTTTTGCACGTGCATGCGGTTTTCCGCCTCGTCCCAGACCACCGATTGCGGCCCGTCGATGACATCGGCATCAACCTCCTCGCCGCGGTGGGCCGGCAGACAGTGCATGAACAGTGCCTGTGTACTGGCCGCGCGCATCAAGTCCGCATCGACGCGCCAGTTGGCGAACGCCTTGCGCCGCTCTTCGTTCTCGGCCTCGAAACCCATGCTGGTCCACACATCGGTGGTGACCAGATCGGCGCCGGCGCAGGCCTGCGCCGGATCCTTGAACACCCGGTAGCTGCTGCTCGAGCGGATGCCGGCCACCGACTGGTCGATTTCGTAGCCGCGCGGCGTGCTGACATGCACCTTGAAATCGAGGATCTCGGCTGCCTGCAGCCAGGTATTGGCCATGTTGTTGCCGTCACCTACCCAGGCCACGGTCTTGCCGGCGATCGAGCCACGGTGCTCGATGAAAGTGAAGATATCGGCCAGGATCTGGCACGGATGGAATTCGTTCGTCAGGCCGTTGATCACCGGCACGCGGGAATGCTGGGCGAAGGCCTCGATCTTGGTCTGCTCGAAGGTGCGGATCATCACCACATCGACCATGCGGCTGATCACCTTGGCACTGTCCTCGATCGGCTCGGCGCGTCCGAGCTGGCTGTCGCCGGTGGTCAGGTGCACGACGCTGCCGCCCATCTGGTACATGCCAGCCTCGAAACTGACACGGGTACGGGTAGAGGCCTTCTCGAAAATCAACGCCAGCGTGCGGTCGCTCAGCGTCTGGTGCTTTTCGTAGGCCTTGAAGCGGCGCTTGATCAGTGCGGCGCGTTCGAACAGGTAGGCGTACTCGGAGGCGTCCAGGTCGGAGAACTGCAGGTAGTGCCGGATCATGGTGCGGTTGCCAACAGGGCCTTGATCGGTGGACACAGCAGCCGGAGCACCTCGTCGGCCAGCGCCGCGTCCATGATCAGTGGCGGCAGCAGCCGCACCACGGTATCGGCGGTGACACTGATCAACAGTCCGTTTTCGGCGC
>CAZADK010000105.1:0-7696 GCA_964483855.1 uncultured Rhodoferax sp. | reverse complement strand
GTATTGGCGAGCATCTGCGCGCCAATACGGGTCGCGTTGGCCAGCAGGTTGTCCTCCTGCATGATGCGCAGGGTCTCGACGCCGGCGCGCATGGCCAGCGGATTGCCGCCGAAGGTCGTGCCATGGTTGCCGGGTGCGAACAGCTGCGCCGCCTTGGGGCCGGCCACGACAGCGCCGATAGGCACACCGGAGCCCAGGCCCTTGGCCAGCGGCATCACGTCGGGCTGGATGCCGGCCCACTGGTGCGCGAACCACTTGCCGGTGCGGCCCATGCCGCACTGGACCTCGTCGATCATCAGCAGCCAGTTGCGCTCGTCGCACAGGGCGCGGACCTCGCGCAGATATTGCGCGCCCATCGGCCGGATGCCGCCTTCGCCCTGGATTGCCTCGAAGAACACCGCAACCACGTCGGGATTGCCCTCGGTGGCCTTGCGCAGCGCCTGCATGTCGTTCAGCGGCACCCGGATGAAGCCCTCGACCAGCGGGCCGAAGCCGGCCTGGACCTTGGGATTGCCGGTGGCGCTGAGGGTGGCGATGCTGCGCCCGTGAAAGGCGTTTTCGTAGACCACCACCTGCGGACGTGTGATGCCCCTGTCATGGCCGAACTTGCGCGCCAGTTTCAACGCGGCCTCGTTCGCCTCCAGCCCGGTGGAGCAGAAAAACACGTTGGTCATGCCCGAGAGCTCGACCAGCCGCGCCGCCAACGTCTCCTGGTGCGGCACGTGGTAGTAGTTCGAGGTGTGGATCAACTTGGCGACCTGGTCCTGCAACGCCGGCACCAGCCGGGGGTGGTTGTGCCCGAGCGTGTTGACCGCAATGCCGGCCAACGCGTCGAGGTAGCGCTTGCCGTTGACATCCCAGACATGGCAGCCGTCGCCGTGCGACAACGCGATCGGCACGCGACTGTAGGTGTTCATGACATGCGGCGAAGCGGCGACGATGGCTTGCGGGTGGGCGGCGTTCATGGTGTTCCTGTCAAAGCAAAGCGGCCCATCGGGCCGTTGTGGCACCATTCTATGGCCATGGGCCGGCCGGCAGACCTGGCTGCGTCGGGCTTGAGCGCTGCGCCGGGAGCCGGTTTTCATGGCAAGCGCGGTGAGTATCGGCCTGCATCCTGTTAGAGTCGCCTTGCGGTGCGAACCCGCCTTGCCCCGCTTTTGCATTTCCGATGAACGTTCCAGCCGCCAATGAATTCCTGATCGTGGGTACGATGCTTGACGGCAGGTCATTTCGTCCCTCCGACTGGAGCGAGCGCCTGGCCGGAGTCATGAGCCAGTTCAGGCCCGGCGGACCGCGCCCTGGCAGCCATCTGGGTTACTCGCCGTGGTGCCATCCGGTGGTGCGCAACGGCGTGAAATGCGTTGTGGTGCATACGGCGCTGCGCGAACACGACGTGATGGCATGGGATTTTTGCGTCAACTTCGCGCGTGACAATCAGCTGCAGGTGGAACCGGGGCGGGTGCAGGAACGTACGCGAGGCGCGGATGGCGCCGCAAGCACAAAAAAACCGCCCTGAGGCGGTTTTTTCGCTTTTGCTGGCAGCGCACCCGTTACAAACGGCGCAGGTTTGCGGTCAAGCAGGTCCGCGTGCGGGGTTGGACGGCCCTCAGGCCGCGGGAGCTGCCTCGGCCTGGGCCTGAGCCAGGGACTTGACCTTGGTCGACAGGCGGCTCTTGTCGCGTGCGGCCTTGTTCTTGTGGAAGATGCCCTTGTCGGCGACCGAGTCGACGATGGCCTGCATCTTGCCGAACAGCTCGGTGGCCTTGGTCTTGTCGCCGGCGACAACCGCCTTCTCGACATTCTTGACCGCGCTGCGGTACTGGGAGCGCAACGAGGTGTTGGCGGCGTTGATCTTGACGTCCTGGCGGACGCGTTTGCGGCCCGACGCCAGGCGTGGGTTCTTTTTCTTCGGTTTGGTGGATGCCATGGTGGTGTTTCCTTGTGTCTGCGGATGTTGCCAGCAAAGCCCGCCATTCTACTCTCCAACCGCGCGGGGGGCCGAATGCGCAGCGTAGCGCCGCTCTGGCCGGATACACTCGTCGCCGTGAGCCTGTTCAAAGCCGCTTCCACCGTATCGTTGCTGACACTGGCCTCACGGGTCACGGGCTTGGGGCGGGACTTGCTGATGGCCTCGATCTTCGGCGCCAGCGCCATGACCGACGCGTTCAATGTCGCGTTTCGCCTGCCCAACATGTTCCGCCGCCTGTTCGGGGAAGGCGCGTTCAGCCAGGCGTTCGTGCCGGTGCTCGGCGCCACGCTGGGCGAGCAGGGCGTGCCCGCCACGAAACAGCTGATTGACCGGGTGGCGACCGCGCTGAGTCTGGTGCTCGCATTGACCTGCCTGGTGGGCGTGATCGCCGCGCCAGGGCTGGTCTGGCTGATGGCCAGCGGCCTGCAGCAGGACCCGCGTGGCTTCGATGCCGCGGTGGTGATGGCGCGCTGGATGTTTCCCTACATCGGCTTCATGTCGATGGTGGCGCTGGGCGCGGGCATTCTCAACACCTGGAAACGGTTTGCCGTGCCGGCCTTCACGCCGGTGCTGCTGAACCTGGCCATGATCGCAGCGATCTGGCTCGCTGCGCCCTGGTTCGGTCGCATCGGCATCGAGCCGATCTATGCGCTGGCCTTGGGTGTGATGGCCGGCGGCGTGTTGCAGCTGGGGCTGCAGGCCATGGCGCTGCGCCGGCTCGGATTGTTGCCACGTATCCGCTGGAGCCCGGCTGCAGTCCGCGCCGCCTGGTCGGATGCCGGCACCCGGCGCATCGCCACGTTGATGGGGCCCGCGCTACTGGGTGTGGGCGTGGCCCATCTGTCGGCCATCATCAACCTGCAAATTGCGTCCTACCTGACCCCGGGCAGCGTGAGCTGGATGAGTTATGCCGAGCGCCTGATGGAGTTCCCCACCGCGCTGCTCGGGGTGGCGCTGGGTGTGGTGTTGACGCCGCAGCTGGTGGCGGCCCACGCGGCCAAGGACGCGCAGAAATACTCCGACATGCTGGACTGGGGCCTGCGCCTGGTCGTCCTGCTGGCATTGCCGTGCACGGTCGCGCTGCTGGTGTTCGCACAACCGCTGGTCGCGTCCCTTTATGCGCGCGGCGCATTTTCTGCCAACGACGTGCAGCAGACCACGTATGCGCTGATGGGGTATGGCGCAGGTTTGATCGGCATTGTCGCCATCAAGGTGCTGGCGCCGGGTTTTTACGCCAGCCAGGACATCCGTACCCCGGTGCGCATTGCGATCATGGTGCTGGTCATCACGCAGCTGCTCAATATCGTGCTGGTTCCATTGTTCGCCCATGCCGGCCTGACGCTGGCCATCAGCCTGGGCGCGCTGATCAATGCGCTGGCGTTGTTGCGCGGGCTGAAGCGGCGCGGCCGTTACAAGCCGGGGCCGGGATGGGGCGTGTTCGGTTTCCAGGTGGTGGCGGCCTGCGCCTTGTTGTCGGTGTTCCTGATGTGGGCCGCCAGCCAGCTGCAGTGGGTCGGTCCTTCGGTCAACGAACTGCAGCGGTTGCTGGCGTTGGCCCTGGTCCTGTTCGGCTCGGCAGTCATCTACTTCGGCGCCTTGTGGGGCGCAGGGCTCAAGTTGCGAGAGTTCGTGCGTCGCTGATCCCGGGCGCGGCGATGCCCGGTTGTGGCAGGCACGGTCGTTCGGCGTCAAAATATCCGGGTGCGCAACGACGCGCCGGACCGACGACCCCGAGAGACGCTCCATGCAACTGTCCTATGCTGTTCCCACGCCGCTGGAGTATTTCGCGACGCTGGTGCAAAGCGACGCTGAATTTCCGCTGCTGGAGTCGGCCGTGAGCCTGGCACAGGACGAATACCCCGATCTCGATGTGCAGCAGGTGCTGGGCGAAGTCGATCAGCTGCTGGGCCGGCTCAAGCGGCGTATTCCGGCTGATGCGCCACCGTTGCAGAAGCTGCGTGCCCTCAACCAGTTCTTCTTCCGTGACCTGCGATTTCGCGCCAACGTCAACAATTTCTACGACCCTGACAACAGCTACCTCAGCGTGGTGCTGCGAACCCGCTGCGCCATTCCGATCTCGGCGGCGGTGTTGTGGCTCGAACTCGCGCAAGGCCTGGGCCTGCCGGCGCGCGGGGTCGGATTTCCCGGCCACTTCATGGTGAAGGTCAACCTGCCCAAGGGTCAAGTGGTCATCGATCCGCTCGACGGGCAGTCGCTCAGTCGAGAGCAGTTGTCCGAGCGGCTGGAGCCTTATCGGCAGCGCAGCGGACTGGTGGATGAGTTCGAGGTGCCGCTGGGCCTGTACCTGCAAGCGGCGCCTGCCCGAGAAATTGTTGCGCGGATGTTGCGCAACCTCAAGGAGATCCACCGTACCCAGGAAGACTGGGGCCGGATGATCGCGGTGCAGGACCGGCTGATCGTGTTGTTGCCGCAGGCCTGGGCCGAATACCGCGATCGGGGGCTGGCGCGCGCGGAACTTGGGCTCATGCCTCAGGCGGAGCAGGACCTGGAGACCTACCTGGCCAACGTCGAGGAGGGCATGGACATCGACGCGATCGCGGCGCGGGTGGCTGAGATGCGCAGGGCGAGGAGCGACTGACGAGTGCAGCGCGGGTTGCCCTGCCGGGTCAGCGGACCTCGACCACCGCGCCGTCGCCCCGGGGCGTTATGGCGCCAATCACGTGCACGTTTTCACCGTGTTCGCGCAGTGTCCGCGCGGTGGCATCGGCATGTGCCGCCTCCACCACCACCACCATGCCGATGCCGTTGTTGAAGGTTCGATTCATCTCGTGGTCGTCGATGCCCGCGGTCTGCTGCAGCCAGGCAAACAACTCGGTGCGGGGCCAGCTGCCCCTGCGCAGGTGCGCGGCTGTGCCCTCAGGCAGGACGCGCGGAATGTTCTCGAGCAGGCCGCCACCGGTGATATGGGCCAACGCCTTGATCGGGTGGCGGGCCAGCGCGGCCAGCACAGGCTTGACGTAAAGCCGGGTCGGCGCCATCAAGGCCGCGCGGAAGTCCTGGCCATCCAGGCGCGCCGGCAGTTTCGATTCGTCACGGGCGTCGCCAGTGCCGGCGACTCGGTCGATACATTTGCGCACCAGGCTGAATCCGTTCGAGTGCACGCCGCTGCTGGCCAGGCCCAGCACCACGTCGCCGGGCTGCACGTTGCGGCCGTCGAGGATGGCCGACTTTTCGACCGCTCCGACCGCGAAACCGGCCAGATCGTATTCGCCGGGCGGGTACATGCCGGGCATCTCGGCCGTCTCACCGCCGATCAGCGCGCAACCGGACAACTCGCAGCCGCGTGCAATGCCGCCGACCACGGTGGCCGCCGTGTCGATGTCGAGCTTGCCGCAGGCGAAGTAGTCCAGAAAAAACAGCGGCTCTGCACCTTGCACCAGCACGTCGTTGACGCTCATTGCGACCAGATCGATGCCCACCGTGTCGTGCATGTTCCACTCGAACGCCAGCCGCAGCTTGGTGCCCACGCCATCGGTGCCGCTGACCAGCACGGGCTCGCGGTAACGCTTGGGAACCTCGAACAAGGCGCCGAAGCCACCGATGCCGGCCAGCACGCCTTCGCGCATGGTCTTGCGAGCCAGCGGCTTGATGCGCTCGACCAGCGCATCGCCGGCGTCGATGTCGACGCCGGCATCCTGGTAGGACAGGGCAGAAGTGGGGGTGGAAGTGGTCATGGCGTCAGGGCGGTCGGCCGGCGCGGGCGCCGGTGGCCAGGGCCCGCAACGGACCCCGATAGAATTTGTCCAGATTCTACGGGTTGACACCCGCTCGCTTGCATGCAGTTCACCGCACCCCAGAAGTCCGCCGCCGCATGGGGTGCGATTGCCGCGTCAGTCATCTCCAGCCATGCGTTCGCATCGATGATGGCCTGGCTCACGCGGGGCGGCAGCGTGGCGTTCGCGATCATCGGCAACGCGGTGCCGATACCGGTGGCGCTGTTCGGCCAGTGCGGTGGTGCTGGTGGCCATTTGCAGGGCCTGGCGCAGCTACCGGGACAGCGGCCTGTACCAGGGTGACCCGGGATGATCGAGCAGGCATGAAGCAGATCGCACTGGACATCGGCCTGAGCACCGGGCCGACCATGCAGAACTTCTTCCCGGGGCCGAACCAGGCGGCGTGGGAGCACGTGGTTTTGTGGCTGGGGCGCGGTGGCGCAGGATCCACGCGCTCGCCGGTTCCGACCTACCTGTGGGGTGCCTCGGGCAGCGGCAAGACGCATCTGCTCAAGGCGGTGCGCGAGGCCTTGCGCGAGCAGGGCGCGGTGGTCGGCTGGATGGATGCCGGCATGCAGGAGCCGCCGGCGTTCTCGCAGGACTGGGCCGCGCTGTTGCTGGACGATGTGCATCTGTATACCGCCGTACAGCAGCAAGCCGCGTTCAATTGGTTTGTACATGCCCAGACGCTGCAGCGCGCCGTGCTCGGAACTGGCGACCAGCCGCCCGCGGGCCTGCGCCTGCGCGACGACCTGCGCACCCGGCTGGGCTGGGGCCATGTGTTCGCGCTCACCGTGCTCAGCGAGCCGCAGCGGCGCGCGGTATTGCGCCAGGCCGCCGATGCGCGTGGCGTGTTCCTGGGTGACGAGGTCATGGATTTCATGCTGACCCGGTTCAGCCGCGATCTGCCCAGCCTGATGGAACTGCTGGACCTGATCGACGCCTATGCGATGCGCACCAAACGCGCGATCACCGTGCCGATGATCCGCGCCATGATGGAAGAATCCTGACCCGATGAGCCCGTTATTTCCGGTTTCCCGTGCCAGCGCCGCTGCCGGCGTACAACGGGTCACATTGTTCGATCTGGACCACACCTTGCTGCCGATCGACTCCGACCAAGCCTGGGGTGTCTTCACCACCACGATCGGCTGGACCGATGCGGAGCACTTCGCGCGCCGCAACGAGGCGTTCTTCGCCCACTACCAGGCCGGCACGCTGGACATTCACGACTACGTGCGGTTCGCCACCGAGGCGGTGCGCCGGCACGGACCCGAGGCCTCGCTCCAGGCCCACGCGCAGTTCATGGAACAGGTCGTGCGCCCGGCGATCCGCGACGAGGCGCTGGAGCTGGTGCGCATGCACCAGCAGCGGGGCGACCAGGTTGCCATCATCACGTCGACCAATGCCTTCGTGACGCGTCCCATCGCCCAGGCGCTGGGTGTGCCGGAGCTGATCGCGGTGGAACTGGAGATCGACAATACGCCGGGCGGCACCGGCTGGTTCACCGGGGCCATCGCAGGCGTGCCGTCGGCACGCGAGGGCAAGGTGCTGCGTTTCGAACAATGGCTGCGCGCGCGCTCTCTGGACTGGGCGGACGTGGCCGTCACTTTCTATTCCGACTCCACGAACGACCTGCCGCTGCTCGAGCGTGCCCAAGAACCGGTGGCGACGAACCCGGACCCGCGCCTGCGCGCGATCGCCCAGGCGCGCGGATGGCGCATACTGGACCTGTTTCCCTCTGCACCATGATCAAGAACTTCATCGACAAACTCCTGGGCAAGAAGCCCGCCGCCGGCAGCCGCTCCCTGTTCGGCAAGCGCCGCGACGTGATGGCAGACGAGCACAAGATCGACCCCGCACTGGTCGACGACCGCGCCGCCACCGTGGTGCGCACGCTCAAGCAGGCCGGCTTCGAGGCCTACATCGTCGGCGGCGCGGTGCGCGACCTGCTGGTGGGCCTGCGGCCCAAGGACTTCGACGTGGCCACCAATGC
>CAZADK010000104.1:0-10304 GCA_964483855.1 uncultured Rhodoferax sp. | reverse complement strand
CTTCGCCAGGCCCCCCGAGGGGGTGCGAGAAAACTTGGGAGCGGCCCGGCGTTTCCTCATGAGCATCGACGACGGGCGCTTGCCAGGCGTTCAGTACCGGTCGTGCTGCTTGCGCGGCAACTGCGTGGCGGCCCAGATCGAAACGGCTGACAACACAATGCAACCGCCGATGACGGCGCCATAACCCCCGGTGCGGTCGAACACCGCGCCGGCAACCACCGGTCCGAGCAGGTTGCCCAGCGCCGCGCCGCTGTACAGGGACCCGATGATGCCGGCCACTGCGCGCGCGCCGAACAGGTCCATGCACAACGCTGGCAGCAGTGACACGATGCCGCCATAACTCAGGCCGAACCAGAGTGCGAACACGAGCAGCGGTGGATAACTGCCGGCGGCGAACCACAACAGATAGGATGCGGCCATCGACACCTGCATCAGTACCAGTGTCATCATGCGGCCGACGCGGTCGGCCAGTGCGCCGATGGCGAAGCGGCCGACCAGGCTGCCGATACCGATCATGCCCACCAGGCCGACCGCCCGGGTGTCGGAAATACCCATGTCGCGTGCGGCGGCCGAAACATGGGCGAACGGAACGAACATCGTGGGACCACAGGTCAGCGTGACCAGGTACAACCACCAGAAGCGGCGGTCATGCAGCGCCTCGCGCAGGCTGGCGCCGGGCGTGGCGGTCCCGACGCGAGGTGCCGCAACGGGCGCGCGCTGTAGCAGCCAGGCAGCACCCAAGCCGAGCAGCAACACGCCCAATGCCAGAACCCGCAACGCGTCGCGCCACTGCAGCCAGGCAATGGCCGCCGCCGCGAGCAAGGGCACGACCAGCGTGCCGGCACCGATGCCGGCACTGGCGATGCCGGCGGCCAGACCGCGCCGGCGCGTGAACCAGGGTTGCACACAGGCGATCGATGGCGTGTACACCATCGCGAT
This sequence comes from uncultured Rhodoferax sp., assembly GCA_964483855.1. GTDB lineage: Bacteria > Pseudomonadota > Gammaproteobacteria > Burkholderiales > Burkholderiaceae_C > CAISIP01. The sequence goes on along the minus strand of CAZADK010000104.1, from coordinate 9,365 downwards.
GCCTACGCCGATGCCCACGCCATAAGCCAGGTACACGGTGGCCATGGAATGTGCAAAGCTGGTGCCCAGCAGGCCGGCCGCGATGAAGACCATGCCGGCGCAACACACGGCACGCGGGCCGAACCGGTCGGCCAGCATGCCGCCGCCGATACCCAGCGTGAAATACAGCAGTCCCGACAGGCCAAAAACCAGCGCGACATCCGCGCGCTGCGCCGCGAACTCGGACGCGAAGGACTCGAACAACGCGGCAAACGAATAGGCGACGCCGAAGATGAGCGCCAGGCAGGTGAACGTCGCCCAGACGACGACCCATGCGTAGGCCGGTTCGGGGACATCGTTGGCGCTGGACATGCGCGGGCCAGTCTAGCAGGAGGCCGGACCGGCCTGAGAAACCCGTCGTCGCCCGACGGGTGCCGCCACGCGATGCCTTCCGGTCCGCGCGCGGTTCGATCATCCGGCCGTGTGCCGGTGGTGTTGATAATGGGGCTGGTGCCAAACGCCACACGCGCATGGTGGCGGGCGGATCGGTCTGCCTCCAAGGCACCTCCAACGCCGAGGAAAGCTGCCGTGTCGGACCTGATCCCGCTGTTCACCAAGTCTGTCTACGAGATTTTCGGGGTGCTGGTCGTACTGCTGGTGGCCCTGGTGGTGTCGCATGCGCTCAAGCGTTTGATCAACGTTCTGCGCGACATGAAACATGTGTCATCCGTGATCGCGAACCGGTTGCACGCGGTGCGCCGCTGGGTCATCGTCGTGCTGGCAACCCTGGTCATCCTGGAGGCGCTGGGTATCTTCCGGGGCGCCTGGGCGCTGATCTCGACGGCGCTGGCGGCGCTGGCGCTGGGTTTCGTCGCCGCCTGGAGCGTGCTGAGCAATGCAACGGCCGCCTTGCTGATCCTGACCTTCCGCCCGTTTCGTATCGGTGACGAGATCGAGTTGATGGAACTGACCAACGGCTTCACCATAGGAGGCCGGGTGCTCGATATGAATCTGCTGTACACCACGCTGGTCGTGGTGCCTGCGCTGGACGCGGCGGCCAGGTCGGCTGCAGATGCCACGCCGCCTCAGCCAGACACGATGGACGACAGGACGGTGGTCCAGCGGCACGATGCCGAACCCGCACAGGAGGCGCAACTCGTGCGGGTGCCCAACAACCTGATGTTCCAGCGCCCGCTGCGCACACGGTCGGCCCACGCGCCGCAGAGCAAGGCGCCGTTCTTCAGCCGCCCGAGGGAGGGCGTGGAGCGCGACTCGTCTAACGATTGATCTCGATCTTCACCTCCAGCAGGTCCAGGTTGTCCTGTCGGTCGACGTTGATCTTGACGTCGTCGGCGCGGATGTTCACGTATTTGGACAATACCGCGATCAGATCCTGCTGCAACTGAGGCAGGAAGTCCGGAATTTCGGTGCCATTGGGGTTGCGGCCGATCCGCTCGTGCGCCAGGATGAGCTGCAGACGCTCCTTGGCGAGCGACGATGTCTTGGGCTTGCTCTTGAAAAAGCGCATCAGGTCCATGAGGATTGTTCCTTTGTCGCGTCAGTTCGCGCTACGGAAGAAGCGCTGGAAGAAACGCTTCTTCGCTGCCTCGGTGAAGCGCATCGGGATGGTCTCGCCGAGGAAGCGCCCGACCACGTCGCTGTAGGCTTCGCTGACGTCGGCGCCCTTGATGCGGATCGCCGCCACGCCCTGGTTGGAAGCCTCCAGCACGACCTCGGACTCGGGGATCACCCCGATCAGAGGGGTGCGCAGGATCTCATGCACGTCCTCCAGGGACAACATCTGGCCGCCCTCGACCCGGTTCGGGTTGTAACGGGTGATGAGCAGGTGCTCCTTGATCGGCTCCTTGCCCTCGATCGCGCGGCGCGTCTTGCTGCTGAGCATGCCCAAGATGCGGTCGGAGTCACGCACCGACGACACTTCCGGGTTGGTCACGACGATGGCCTCGTCGGCGAAGTGCATGGCCATCATCGCTCCAGTCTCGATGCCTGCGGGTGAATCGCACACGATGAACTCGAACTCCATGGCCTTGAGTTCCTCCAGCACCCGCTCCACGCCCTCCTGGTTCAAGGCTTCCTTGTCGCGGGTCTGCGATGCCGCCAGGATGTACAGGTTCTCCAGTTGTTTGTCGCGGATCAGCGCCTGGTTCAGCCTGGCTTCCTGCTGGACCACGTTGATCAGGTCATACACGACCCTGCGCTCCACGCCCATGATCAGGTCCAGGTTGCGCAGTCCGACATCGAAATCGATCACCGCAGTCTTGTGCCCGCGCATCGCCAGGCCAGACGCGAAACTGGCACTGGTCGTCGTCTTGCCGACGCCGCCTTTGCCGGAGGTCACCACCACAATCTTCGTCATCAGTCTTTTCCTATCGATAAGGGGTCTGTCGCTGTTCGGGGGAGTCGCCGGCAGACCCGATGGGGTTGAAATGGGTTCGTTCAGCTTTTCAGGGGCTCGACCAGCAGCTTGTCGCCCTGGAGCCGGACCTGCGCCGGCTTGCCGCGCACGTCATCGGCCAGGGGCTTGTCGGTCGTGCGATAGGTGCCGGCAATCGAGATCAGTTCGGCTTCCATCACGGCGGCGAAGATACGCGCATGGGCGTCACCGTTGGCACCCGCGATGGCGCGGCCACGCAGCGGACCGTAGACATGGATGTTGCCATCGGCGATCACCTCGGCGCCGTGGCTGACCAGGCCCAGCACGACCAGATCGCCGCCGCGCGCATAGATCCTTTGTCCCGAGCGCAAGGGCCGGTCGATGACCCGGGTGGGGGCTACCAGCGTGGCAGCCACGGGGTTGGCCGGTGCTGCCAACCCTTGTGGCGTGGTGGTGATGGCATCTGTTGGTGCTGGCACAGATGCGTCGCCAAACAGATCGGCTACGACGGGGCCTGGTGCCGCCGGGTCTCGCGCAGGCGCTGCAGCGACGGTCGCGCAAGCCGGCGCTGGTTCCGGCTCCGGTGCTGGTTCCGCTTCCGGCGACCTGCGCCGAGCCCGGGGCTGGAAGTCTTCCTCCTCCGTCAAACCGAGAGCCTGGGCCTGTTTCAACAGCAGCCCCGCGGCCCCGACGATGCCCACCGCCCGCATGGTGTGCCGGCGCAGCAGGTTGATCAGACGGGTCAGCTCCAGCTTCTCGGCCGTGCCATCCGCCGTCAGCGCAGACACGTTGATCAACACCGGTGCATTGGTGAACAGGTCTCCGGCACTGGCCACACGGGCGGCCAGATCACCTTCGATCACACCCAGGTTGACCGACCGCAGCACCAGGGACAGGCCCTGGATCGTGGCACTCTTGATGTCGAAGGGTGATGTTGTGTTGCGGTTCATCGGTTTCGGATGGGGTTGGACTCTTGGTTGGCCGATTGCGGCCGATGAATGCGGTATGCGACCGATGCGCGCGGTGCGCGGTGTGCGGTGTGCGGTGTGCGGTGTGCGGCGCAAGGCATTATCGGTGATGCATCGGTCGGTTCCGGTTGGGGGTGACGCGACTGATCGCGTCAGACCGGAGCACCGCGGCGTCAGCGCGCCAGCAGCGCACCCAGCGGGTGAAAGTCATCGACCCGGTCGCATACGGCCTTGACGATCAGCATCACTGGTGTACCCAGCAGCAGGCCCCAGACACCCCACAACCATCCAAACACCAGCACGCCGACGAACACGGCCACCGGATTGATCCGGCTGGCGCGGCTGGTCAGCCAAGGTGCCAGCAGATGCCCTGAGACGGTGCGTAGTGCGATCGAGATGCCGCCGAGAAGCAAACCCATGTCGATGCTGCCGAACTGTATGAACCCGGCCAGCGCCGACGCGCCGGTCACGACGACGGAGCCCAGGTAGGGAATGAAATTGAGCAGCAAGGCCAGCAGGCCCCAGACTGCCGCGTGTTCGACGCCGATGGCCCAGTAAGCCAGCCCGGTGGCGATGCCGACGATCACGCCGATCAGCACCTGGACCCGGAGGTACCGCTGCACCTGGTCGGTTATCTCGTCCAGAGCCTGGAGCGTGATCTTCCTGCGCGCAAAGGTCGGTCCGGCCAACGAGACGATCTTGCGCCGGAAACTGTCACCCGATGCCAGCAGGAAAAATGTCAGGAACACCACGATGGTGGCTTGCCCGAGTGCCGCCAGCATCGCAGGCATCTGGTTCAGCAGGTAGTCTTGGACGCTGAACCGTGGCTGCTCGATTTGCACCCGTGTCACTCCGCGATCGGGTGCCGGGGCGCTTGCCTTGCTGCTCTCGGAGGCCGCTTTCTCGAGTTCAGTGGCAGCTTTCTGGACCTTTTCGATCGTGGTTTCCGGTTGGTTGCGATTGACGCGCGCCACCTGCCGAATCTTCTGCGCCGCTTCGGGCAAGGACTCGACGAATGCCGTTGCGTCGTCCCGCAGGGTGACCGCCGTCGCTCCCACGGCGCCTATCAAGGCCAGCAGCACCAACCCCGCTCCGAGGGCGCGTGGCAGGCGCAGGCGCTCCAGCCGGGTGACGAGTGGTCCCAGGGCATAACTGAAAGTCAGGCCGAGCAGCAGCGGCACCAGCACCGCCTGGGCCCAGTGCAACATGAAGATGCCACCCAGGATGGCCAATACGGCCAGCGAGGCACTGCGCCCATCGACCGGGATCCCGGCCGCGGCTGGCGGCGGTGCAACGGGCTCGGCAGCTGGAGGCTCGGGCGACGGCTCGACCGGGGTGGGCGTGACGCGGGTGGCCATGGCGCAGCGTACAACAGTCCGTGTCAGCCGTGTTGCCTGCCATGTCGGAAAACAGGCCGAGCACGGGTCAGACGTGGCAATTGCCAGCCCACCCGGGAGGCACCGGTGTTGTCAGTCCCGGCTCGGCGGAGCGCGGCGCGGGTCGCCCTGGCGCTTGAGCATCCAGCCCGGATACTCCCGTGGCAAGGCGCTGACCGCGTCGAGCGCCTGGATAGCGTCGTCATCAAGCCGTACTTTGACGGCCCCGAGGTTGTCGGCCAGTTGCGCCGGGGTCTTTGCGCCCATGATGACCGTGGTCACGCTCGGCCGGTCCAGCAACCACGCCAGCGCCACCTGGGGCACGGTGGCGCCATGGCGCTCGGCGATACCCTGCATCACACCGACGCAGCGAAACGCCCGCTCCTTGTCGACCAGCGGAAAGTCGAAGCTGGCCCTGCGCGAGCCGTCAGGCCCGGTGCCGTCCGCCTTGAATTTTCCGCTGAGCAGACCGCCGGCCAGTGGGCTCCAGACCATCAGGCCCAGTTGCTGGTCCTCCAGCAAGGGCACCACTTCGCGTTCGAGGTCGCGCCCGGCCACGGTGTAATAGGCCTGCACGCTCTCGAAGCGCGCCAGGTTCCGCTTGTCGGAGATGCCCAGGCCCTTCATGATCTGCCAGGCGGCCATGTTGCACAGCCCGATATAACGTACCTTGCCGCTGCGCACCATGTCGTTGAGGGTCTCCAGCACCTCGTCCAGCGGCGTCAGCGGGTCGTAGCCGTGCAGCTGGTACAGGTCCACATGGTCGAGTTGCAGGCGCTTGAGGCTGGCGTCGAGCTGGTGCATCAGGTGGTAGCGCGACTGGCCACCGGCATTGACCACCTTTTCCTTCATGATGCCGTAGGCCTTGGTGGCGATCACCAGTTCGTCGCGCGGCAACCCGAGTTGCTTGATCGCAGCGCCGGTGATGGTTTCGGCCGCACCAAAACCATAGACGTTGGCGGTGTCGAAAAAGTTGACGCCGGCATCGAAGGCCTGTTTGACCAGCGCGGTCGAGGCCGTCTGGTCCAGGCCGCCTATGATCTTCCACATGCCCGATGCACCGCCGAACGTCATGGTGCCCATGCACAGCTCCGATACATACAGACCGGTACGGCCCAATAACCGATATTTCATCGGGAGATCCTTTCAGGTTCGGTTGGCAGTCAACCCGCATCCTAACAAGGCGGGCCGCGTCACGCGCAGCCACTCATCAGATCGCCGAGCGGGGCTCCGGCGGAGCCGTCGCGGGCGTGGCGAACAACGTCTCCCGCGCCTCGCTGCTTTGGCGCGAGAGCGCATCCACAGTCGAATATGCAGTTGCGCAGGCATGATCCGGCGTCGTGCCGCAGCGTCTGGTCGGACTCCATTCGCGGTCGGACTCCATCCGCATCACTCAGTCCATGACGACGACCGTCAGAGCAAACATGCTGACCCTGAGCACACCGCAATACCAGCGCACCCGTTGCCGGGGTCGCTACTGCGCATGGTTTGCCCCACGTTTGTGAGTCATCCCGGCAAGGCTGCCTGCAGACACGCTGTACCGCGATAACCCCGCGCGGCCGTGGACGCATGCCTGTATCTAGAATGTTTGGCCCATTGCAGAAAGCATCGCCACCATGTCCCAGGGAACCATCCGCATCCGCGGAGCGCGCCAGCACAACCTCAAGAACCTCGATCTGGACATCCGCACCGGCGAGCTGACGGTTGTGACCGGGCCGAGCGGCTCGGGCAAGTCGAGCCTGGTTTTCGACACCTTGTATGCAGAAGGGCAGCGCAGGTACGTCGAGACATTTTCGGCCTATGCACGGCAATTCCTGGACCGCATGGACAAACCGGCGGTGGACAAGGTCGAGGGTGTACCGCCAGCCATCGCGATCGATCAGACCAATCCGGTGCGCTCCTCGCGCTCGACCGTCGGCACGATGACCGAGCTCAACGACCACTTGAAGCTGCTGTTCGCCCGTGCTGGCCAGTTGTTCGACAAGGCGACGGCGCAATTGGTGCGCCATGACAGCCCGGAAACCATTTTTGCCCAGTTGCAGGCGCTGGCCTCGGACGGCGATCCCCGACTGGTCGTGACATTTCCGGTCGAACTGCCGGTCGACACCACGGCCGCCGAGATTGCCCAATGGCTGTCGGTCAGCGGTTACACCCGGGTGCAGGCCGAGCGTGAGGTCGAGGTCGTCCCCCATGGCCAGGATGCGTCGCTTTCGGCGGACAAGAAGACCAAGACCAAGGCCAAGGGAAAGACCAGGGAGGCCGCTGGCGACCCTGTTCGGCGCAAGGTGCTCGACGTGGTTGCCGACCGATTCCGACTGGGCAACACCGAGCGGGCTCGGGTGCTCGAGGCGATCGAGGTTGCGCTCAAGCGTGGCAGCGGGCGTATTGGCGTTTATGCCACAGGCGACGGTGACGCCCAGACGCGGATCTGGAAGTTCTCGACCGGGTTGCATTGCCCCGAAAGCGACTTGCGGTATGTCGACCCGATGGCTTCGGCGTTCTCGTTCAACTCGGCTGTCGGTGCTTGCGAGGCCTGCCGGGGTTTCGGGCGGGTCATCGGGGTCGATTACGGCCTGGTGATACCGAACGAAAAACTCACGCTGCGCGCAGGCGCCATCAAGCCGATGCAGACGCCAGCCTGGCAGGAATGCCAGGACGACCTGATGCGCCACGCCGAAGATGCCGGCATTCCGCGTGACACGCCCTGGAACAAGCTCAGCGCGGAACACCAGGATTGGGTCATCAATGGTTCGCCGCACTGGAACGGCAAGTGGAACCAGCATTGGTTCGGCGTGGGGCGTTTCTTCGCGTACCTGGAGACCAAGGCCTACAAGATGCATATCCGGGTGTTGTTGTCCAAGTACCGCAGCTACACCCCATGCCCGAGTTGCGCCGGCGCCCGGCTCAAGACCGAGAGCCTGTTGTGGCGCATCGGCGGCAAGGCCGATGCAGACGCGGTGATGGCGCCGCAGCAGCGATTCCTGCCCACAGGGGTGTCCTGGTCGCGTGCACAACTCGAGGCCTTGCCGGGCCTGTGCCTGCACGACCTGATGCTGCTGCCGATCGATCGCCTGCGCCATTTCTTCGACCGCCTGTCCGATGCCACCGGCCAAGCCCTGGGCACCGACGGCGCAACACCAGCGCGCGACCATGGCGAAAACAAGGCCCTCAGTCTGCTGTTCGAGGAGATCACCACGCGTCTGCGGTACCTGGTCGAGGTCGGCATCGGTTACCTCAGCCTGGATCGGCAGAGTCGCACCTTGTCGGGTGGCGAGGTGCAGCGCATCAACCTGACGACGGCGCTGGGTACCTCGCTGGTGAACACGCTGTTCGTGCTGGACGAACCCAGCATCGGCCTGCACCCGCGCGACATGCACCGCATCATCCTGGCGATGCAGCGGTTGCGCGATGCTGGCAATACGCTGGTGGTGGTCGAACACGACCCCGCCGTCATGCTCGCAGCCGACCGCATGATCGACATGGGTCCGGGGCCGGGTGAACGCGGCGGGCAGATCGTGTTTGACGGCTCGACGCAGAATCTGCGTGGTGCCGACACCTTGACTGGCGCCTACTTAAGTGGGCGCAAGCAGGTCGGCATGGGTTTCCAGCGCCTGGTCGCCGCCAATACGCCGCGGCTGGTGCTCGAAGGTGCCACTGAACACAACCTGAAGAACGTGACGGTCGAGATCCCGTTGCAGCGCCTGGTCTGCGTGACCGGCGTCAGCGGTTCGGGCAAATCGACGCTGGTGCAGGATGTGCTGGCACCGGCGCTGATGCGGCATTTCGGCCGATCCACCGATTCGCCCGGCCGCCATGACCGGTTGCTGGGGGCGGAACTGCTGTCCGACGTGGTGTTCGTGGACCAGTCGCCGATCGGCAAGACAGCCCGCTCGAATCCCGTCAGTTATGTCGGCGCCTGGGATGCGATCCGCGAACTGTTTGCGAATGCGCCGCTGTCGCGCCAGCGCGGGTATACCGCGTCGAAGTTCAGCTTCAACAGTGGCGACGGGCGCTGCGCGACCTGTGGCGGCTCGGGTTTCGAACATGTCGAGATGCAGTTCCTCAGCGACGTGTATCTGCGCTGCCCGGATTGCGACGGCAAGCGATATCGGCCCGAGGTGCTGGAAGTGCGTATCGAGCGCCCGGTCGTGTCGGCGCCGGTGGCGGCTGGCGCTGGGGTGATGCTGGGTAGCGCGTTGCCGGTGGTCGACGGTGCGGGCGACGGTCGCGATCGGATCGGCAACCCGACCCTGATCAAGCGCACGGTACCTGTGGTCAGCCGTTTTGCCAGCCTGAATGTGGCCGATGTGCTGAATCTGACGGTCAGTGAGGCGGCCAGCATCTTCGCGGGCGATCGCGACGTGATCCGGGCGCTGCAACCCATCGTCGACGTTGGACTGGAATACGTGAAGTTGGGCCAGCCGGTGCCGACGCTGTCGGGCGGCGAGGCCCAGCGCCTCAAGCTGGCCGGCTTCCTGGCACAGGCGGCGCGCGACGGCAGCTCCAGCCGCCAACCGGTGGCGCGACGTGGCAGCCTGTTCATGTTCGACGAACCCACGACCGGACTGCATTTCGACGACATCGCCAAGCTGATGCGGGCGCTGCGCAAGTTGCTCGACGCCGGCCATTCGCTGCTGGTGATCGAAC
>CAZADK010000103.1:7363-10420 GCA_964483855.1 uncultured Rhodoferax sp. | reverse complement strand
ACTGCAGCTTGAGCTGCATGCCCTGGCGCCGGTTCATCGCGGTCAGCAATTCCTGGCTGCTTTGCTGCTGCTCGATCTCGACCCGGGTGCGCAACAGGTTGCTGATGCGCGAGACCCGCTGCGACAAGGCGTCCTGGCGGCGCGCGGCCCATTCGCAGGTGCTGCGCGCCGGGCTCAGGCGCCGGTCCATGAATTCGCGAATCGTCTGCATGCCGGCCAGGCGTGACTCGGCGACGTCCAGGATGCGGCGGTCGACGAGTTCGAAATACGCGGCGCTGGCCGACAGACGCGAATGGGTGGCCGCATGCTGGCTCTCCACCTGCCCGGCCAGCCGCGTCAGGCGGTCGAGCAGCATCGGCTCGTCGGCGCGCGTGGCAGAGCGTATCAGTTCGGCCAGTTCGGCCAGTTCCCGCTCCGCGCTCGCCAATACCGCGGCCACGTCACGGGCGGCCGGCAAACCCAGCAGGGCCGCCATCCGGTAGGTCTCGATCTCCAGCAGGCGCTGCACCAGTCGGCCGAGGCGGCGCGGCGCCATGCTGCCGGTGAGCAGCAACATGCGCGAGAAACCGTCGGCATGGATCGCAAAATCGGTGTAGAGCTCGCCGAAACCATCGGCGACGGTCGAGCCGACGAGTGTTTCCTCTTGCAGCAGGGCGCGCACCAGCGCGTCGGTGTCGCTGGCACCGGCCGGCAGCATCCACAGGTGCAGGCAGGCTACCGCGCTGCCGGGCAAGGCCGCGAGCCATTCGCGCGGCACCTCGCGCAGCGCCGTCTGCGGATCGCGCATGTCCAGGGTCGCGGCCGGCCGGGTGTGGATGAACGTCCAGGTGACAAACTCGGTGTGCAACTCCCAGCGGATCCGAAAGCCGCCAACGTCGAGTCGCAAGTGCGTCGCATCGTGGTCAGGCAGTGGGAGATGGTGGTCGCGCAGCAGCTGTGCCAGGTGCGCACGACTGGCCTGGCGCTGCTGCGGGTCGCACACCATGACCACGCGCGAGATCGACTGCGGCGCCTGCATCGCCTCCGGCGGCCGGGCGTGCACTTCGTTGTGCAGCACGATACGCTGAGGATGCTGGGAAGGAAGATTCATGGCGGTGGTCGACGGCTGGAATGGCGGCCATTGTCACTCAGCCAACGCGAAACCCGCAAAGGATACGGCGCCCGCAAGCGCCGTTTTTTTACGCGCTGTGCCGCGGGGCTCACTCCTCGACGAACGCCTCCTCGCGCTTGCGCTTGACCGCGGGCAGCAGCACAATGACCAGCAGCAACGCCGCCACCGCAAGCAGGCTGGCCGACAGGCCACGGGTCACGAACACACTCCAGTCACCGCGCGAGAGCAACAATGCGCGGCGCAGGTTCTCCTCCATCATCGGGCCCAGCACGAAGCCCAGCAACAGCGGCGCCGGCTCGATGCCCAGCTTGATGAAGCTATAACCGATCACGCCGAAGATCGCCACCATCCAGATGTCGAAGGTATTGTTGTTGGTCGAATAGACACCGATCGCACAGAACAACACGATGGCCGGGAACAACCAGCGGTAGGGCACCGTCAGCAGCTTGATCCAGATGCCGATCAGCGGCAGGTTCAGCACGATCAGCATCGCATTGCCGATCCACATCGATGCAATCAGGCCCCAGAACAGTTCCGGGTTGCTGGTCATCACCTGCGGGCCGGGCTGGATGTTGTGGATGGTCATCGCACCCACCATCAGCGCCATCACCGCGTTGGGCGGAATACCCAGCGTCAGCAGCGGGATGAACGAGGTCTGCGAGGCGGCGTTGTTGGCCGACTCGGGCCCTGCGACGCCACGGATGTTGCCCTTGCCGAACGGTACTTCGCCCGGGCGCATCTTGGCCTTCTTCTCGATCGTGTAGGCAGCAAATGCCGCCATCGTCGCACCGCCGCCCGGCAGGATACCCAACGAAGAGCCGAGCAGCGTCCCGCGCAAAATCGCGGGAATCATGTTGCGGAAATCTTCCCGGGTCGGCATCAGGCCCTTGACCTCGGCTGCGAACACCTTGCGCTCGCTTTCGTGCTTGCCCAGGTTGCTGATGATCTCGCCGTAACCGAACACGCCCATGCCGATCACGATGAATCCGATACCGTCCGTGAGTTCCGGGATGTCGAAGCTGAATCGTGCCACGCCGGAGTTCACGTCGGTGCCCACCAGGCCCATCAGCAGGCCCAGCAACACCATGCCCACGGCTTTCAGGATGGAGCCGGAAGCCAGCACGATGGCGCCGATCAGGCCCAGAATCATCAGCGAAAAATACTCGGCCGGGCCGAACTTGAAAGCGACCTCGGTCAGTGGCACGGCGAAGCCGGCCAGCACCAGGGTACCGACACAGCCGGCAAAGAACGAACCCAGGCCGGCCGCGGCCAATGCAGGGCCCGCCCGGCCCTGGCGCGCCATCTGGTAACCGTCGATCACCGTGACGACGGACGACGCCTCTCCCGGCAGGTTGACCAGAATGGCCGTGGTGGAGCCGCCGTATTGCGCACCATAATAAATACCCGCCAGCATGATCAGCGCCGACACCGGCGGCAGTGCGTAGGTTGCCGGCAACAGCATGGCGATGGTTGCCAGCGGGCCGATGCCGGGCAAGACGCCGATCAACGTGCCCAACAGGCAGCCAACGAAGGCATACAGCAGGTTGATCGGCGTGAAGGCCACACCGAAGCCGATCGCGAGGTTATTGAACAGATCCATGGATATCCCCTTAACCGGCAATGAATGCAGGCCAGGCCGGGAACTGCAGTTTCAACGCCACGATGAATGTCAGGTAACAGGTAACGGACAGAATGACCGCCAGCACCACCACTTCCTTGAACCTGAACTCCTCGCCGGCCAGCGCGGCGATGAAGGTCAGCGCGATGATGGCCGCAGTGAGGCCCATGTAGGGCAGGTTGATGCTCGGCAGTCCGCCGAGCAGGACGCCGAAGGTCAGGTTGGCCAGGATGATGAAGAACAGCGGTTTCCAGGCAATGCTGCCGACCGGGTCACCGTCCTCGGTCTCCACGACCAGCGCATTGAAGGTGACGACCACGCCCAGGAC
>CAZADK010000103.1:0-7353 GCA_964483855.1 uncultured Rhodoferax sp. | reverse complement strand
GGAAATATCCCGGCCCCATGCGCGCCGCGTCACCAATCTTGTAGTTGGTCGCGCCCCAGGCAAACGCGATGCCGACCACCATGAACAACAAGCCCGAGAAAAAGTCCTTCTGACTTTTGATCCGCATGCAAATCTCCTCGAATAGGGGTTATTGCCGAGAATTGTGCGAACGAAACCCTCGGTTGTCGATGTGGATACCACCTAGATGCAGCAAAAAAGCCCGTCGCACGAGCCTTCGGGTTGTGGAAACTACGTAGGCCGAAGTCAGCGCCGCGCGGCGCAACGATGGCAAGGTTCAGGCCAGCGGTGGCGTGGCCGCCAGCACTTCGGCCATGACCGTCGTGCCATGGGCGACCTGCAAGGCACCTGCCAGGCGCAGCGGGCGCATGCCGTCCTTGACCGCCTGCCGGCGCAAGGCATCGGTGTTGGGCTCGCGGGTCACGGTGGCCTTGAATGCCTCGGTCACGACCAGCAGTTCGTACAGGCCGGAGCGGCCGCGAAACCCGGTCATGCGGCAATCGACACAACCCACCGGCTTGAATGGCCGGTAGGCGCCGTTGATCTGCCAGGGCTTGACGAACTCGGCCAGGTCGGCCCGGTTCGCATCGGGGTCGCGCACGCGGCACTTGTCGCACAGGGTGCGCACCAGGCGCTGCGCGAGCACGCCGTGCAAGGTCGCGTTGATCAGGTAAGGAGGAATACCCAATTCCAGCAGTCGGCTGACCGCCGACGGCGCATCGTTGGTGTGCAGCGTGGAGAAAACCAGGTGCCCGGTCAGCGCGGCCTGCACCGCCATCTCAGCGGTCTGCAGATCGCGGATCTCACCCACCATGATGATGTCCGGGTCCTGGCGCATCAAGGCGCGCAGGCCCTCGGTGAAACCGAAATCGAGGTGGGGCTGGACCTGGGTCTGGTTGAACGAAGGCTCGATCATCTCGATCGGGTCTTCCACCGTGCTGACGTTGACCTCCTCCGTGGCGACCCGCTTGAGCGTGGAATACAGCGTCGTCGTCTTGCCCGACCCGGTGGGCCCGGTGACGAGCACGATGCCGTGTGGCTGCCGGACCAGTGCCTCCCAGCGCTGCGCATCGTGTGCACCAAAACCGAGCGCATCGAGGTCCTTGACCGCGGTGTCCGGATCGAAGATGCGCATCACCATCTTCTCGCCAAACGCCGTGGGCAACGTCGAGATACGCATTTCCACTTCGTCGCCGCGCGGATTGCGCGTCTTGATGCGCCCGTCCTGCGGACGGCGTTTCTCGACCACGTCCATGCGCCCGAGCAGCTTGATGCGCGCAGTCATCGCATTGAGCACACCCATCGGCATCTGGTAGACCGGATGCAGTATTCCATCGATACGAAAGCGGATCACGCCCTGCTCACGGCGCGGCTCCAGGTGGATGTCGCTGGCGCGCTGATCGAACGCGTATTGCCATAACCAGTCCACCACCTGGACCACGCCCTGGTCGTTGGCGTCGAGTTGCTTGTTGGTCTTGCCCAGCTCGACCAACTGCTCGAAGCTGGCACCCGCATTGCCACCGCCGGATTTCATCGCCGAGCGCACCGACTTGGCCAGCGCATAGAACTCGGCGGTGAAACGCGCGATCTCCTGCGGGCTGGCCAGCACCCGCCGCACCGAGCGCCGGCTCTGGCGCTCGACCTCGGCAACCCAGTCGACGATGAATGGCTCTGCGGTGGCCACCACCAATTCGGTTGGCGAGACCTGCACCGGCAACACCTTGTGCCGTTCGGCATACGGCGCACTGATGGCGTCGGCCACCTTGCCGACATCGACCTTGAGCGGATCGATGCGCAGATAACCCAGGCCGCAGCGGCCAGCCAGCCACTCGGTCAGCAACTCGATGTCGAGCGGCCGGCTGTCTGCGGCGCGACGCATCGACACGCTGGCCAGGCGCACCAGCGGATGCTGTGCACTCTCGGCCTGCGAACACCGCGCGATGGTGCGTTCGGCCTCGTCGGGTGCAATCACGCCGTCGGCGCGCAGCCATTCGACCAATGCACGCCAATCCAGCGGGCCCTGGGTCGATGGCTTGGCCAAGGCAGCTGCCTTGTCGTGCCGGGTGGCGCCGTTCATGGCGCAGCCGCCAGTGGTTTGAGCACCCGCACCCATTGAGCCGCCGGCAAGCCCCAGCGTTGCTCGATGTCCAGCGCACGTTGCCGCAGGACAGCGCGCGCGGGCCGCGATGCCGTCTTGTGCGCCAGCACCACGGTATTGCCCTCGCGGGTGGCCTTGAACGGCCAGAGCGCTTCGCGACCGAACACTGCCGCCAGCCGATCGACGCTGCGCGCATGACTGGAGGAGCGGCCGAACAGGTTGACGCTCAGGCAGCCATCGTCGGTCAGCAGGCGCCGGCAATCGGCATAAAACGCCTCGCTGTCGAGCACCGGCGCGGCGGCATCATGGTCGTACAGGTCGATCTGCAAAGCATCGACCGTGCCGAACCACTTCGGGTCCTGGATCTCGTGCGCCGCATCGGCCAGCACCACGCGCATGCGGGCGTTGTCCGGCGGCAGCTTGAACCAGCTACGGCAGGCCACCAGCACCTTGGGATTGATCTCGATGGCGACGGTCTGCATGCAAAGCACCTTGGAGCAGAACTTGGTCAGTGAGCCGGCGCCCAACCCCAGCTGCATCGCCTGGCGGCGCGGTACCGAGGCCGGATCGACAAACAGCAGCCAGGCCATCATGCGCTGGATGTATTGGTGCACCAGCACCTGCGGCGAATCGATCAGCATCGAACCCTGGATCCAGATCGAATCCAGGTGCAGGTGGCGCACCGGACCCTCGTCGGAAAAAACCACATCGGCAAGGGGGATCGGGTCAGTCGTCAGCATGGCGAGTTATACCAGCAAGGCACGCAGCTTCGGCAACGCGGCACAAGCGTTCTCGACCATTGCGGTGGCGAGTTCCTGCGTCTGCATGGCTCGCAGTTGCGCCACCACGGCACCGATGGCCGGCAACTCGCCCGGCTCGTTGACGCCTTGACGTTGCCCGGTGGCGCGCTCGGCAGCGGTCTTGTACAACCAGCGGGGCGCAATATCCGGTGCGTCGGTCTCCAGCACCAGGTCCTGCACCGGCAGCTCCAATGCCAGCCGGCGCAGTTGCAACGCGCGCTCGAACGTCACTGCGCCGCCGAAACCGAGCTTGAAACCGAGCGCGCAGAACGCCTGCGCCTGCTGCCGGCTGCCAGCGAAAGCGTGCGCGATTCCGGTCCAGCCCGCTTCGGGCGCCACAGCCCGCAGCCCGCGCAGCAGCCGGTCCGCCGAGCGGCGCACGTGCAGGATGACCGGCAACCCGAAACGGCGTGCGAGCTTGAGTTGCTCCAGGTAGAAATACTCCTGGCGGGCGCGCATGTCGGGCTCGCACAAGGCCGCCGCGAAGAAGTCCAGCCCGATCTCACCCACCGCGACCAGGCGCGGATCGTCGCGGCACTGCGCCAGTTCCTGGGCGAGCCGCTGCAGGTCTTCAACGCGCGCCTGCGGCACGAACAGCGGATGGATCCCCAGCGCGTAGCTGTCGCCACCCTCATGCGCCAGTGCGCGCACGCTGGCGAAGTTGTCCACGCAAACCGCCGGGATGACGCAATGGACGACCCCTCGCGCACGGGCACGCGCGCGCACCTGCGCCACACCACCACCACCGAACTCGGGTGCATCGAGGTGGCAATGGGTATCGATCCAGACCGTCATACAGGGTAAACCCTCTCCACGCGCCGCTTGCCTTGGATGTGCTTTGACACTAGATTGTCACGCGAGCGTCATCGCTGACCTCTACACTGCCGCGACTCTGAAGCCATTGTCAATCACCCCAAGGAAAACCCATGAAGACCAAGATCACCCTGATCGCCGCCGTCCTCGCGCTCGGCCTGGCGGGAAGCGCAATCGCGCAGGAAAAAACCCTGCGTCTGCTGACCTGGGCCGACTACGTGCCGCCCGACGTTAAGGCCCAGTTCGAAAAGGAGAGCGGCTATACGGTCGAGATCACGCTGTCGAACAACGAGGAGATGATCTCCAAGTTGCGCGCCACCGGCGGAGCCGGCTTCGATCTGGCGCAACCATCGCAGGACCGCATCACCGGCCCGCAGCAGGAATTCAAGATCTACAAGCCGATGGACCTGTCCAAGATCAAGTCGGACCTGTTCATCCCGTCCATGTTGTCGGCGACCAAGAAGAACACCACGTTCGCGGGCCAGGTCTATGGTCTGCCGCATATCTGGGGCACCGACGGCCTGGTGGTCAACACCAAACTGGCCAAGATGGCCAATTACCCGGATCTGTGCAAAGCCGACTACAAGGGCAAGACAGCCGTACGTCTCAAGCGTCCAACCCTGCTGGCATTCGCCTTTGCCTCCGGCAAGGACCCGTTCGCGCTGTACAACAACCCCAAGGCCTACCAGGCGCTGATGGATGAAGTGGGCAAGACCGTCATTGCCTGCAAGGGCAACCTGAAGTTCTTCTGGGACAACAAGGACCAGTTGCTCAACGGCATGCGCACCGACGAGATCGTCGGCGCGATGATGTGGGATACCGGGGGCTGGAAACTCAACAGCGAGAAAGCTGACATCCAGTTCATCGCGCCCAAGTCCGGCGCCCTGGGCTGGATCGACACCTTCGCCATTCCCGCCAAGGGCCGGAACGACGCCGCAGCGTACGCCTGGATCAATTTCAACATGCGTCCTGAAATAGCCGCCAAGGTTGCCGGTGGCGCCGGCAACTTCACCGCATCCAAGGGGGCCGACAAGCTGATGGACGAAAAGCTCAAGGCCCAGTTCGCCGCCAGCTTCCCGCAGGCGGCCCTGGACAACGTCAAGTGGTATCCGGCTGTGCCAGCCGGCCTGGAAGAAATCGAAGGCCGCGTGCTGGACCGCATCAAGGCCGCCAACTGATCCGGCGCCTGCGCACCGGATGCCGCGGATCGACCTCGAAACCCGGGGTGTCGTCAAGCGATACGCCGGGCTGGTTGCCGTCGACGCACTGGATATCGCGGTGCGGCGCGGCAGCTTTTTTTCCATCCTGGGACCCTCGGGCTGCGGCAAGACCACCTTGCTGCGCATGATCGCAGGTTTCCTGGAGCCCGATTCCGGCGACGTGTTGATCGGCGGCCAGTCAATGGCCCGCGTCGCACCCAACCGCCGTCCAGTCAACATGGTGTTCCAGCACCTGGCGCTGTTCCCGATGATGACGGTCGGGCAAAACGTCGGCTACGGGCTGGCGCGCCGCGGCCTGGCGCGCAAGGACATCGAGCAGCGGGTGGGCGCCATGCTCGAGCGTGTCAATCTGCCCGGCTCTCAGGGCAAACGCATCGACCAGCTCTCGGGCGGCCAGAAACAGCGTATTGCGATCGCCCGCTCGCTGGTGCTCGAGCCCACCCTGCTTTTGCTCGACGAACCGCTGGGCGCGCTCGACCTCAAGCTGCGCGAACACATGAAGATCGAGCTCAAGGCATTGCAGGCCGACTTCGGCACCACGTTCGTCTACATCACCCACGACCAGTCCGAGGCGCTGGTGTTGTCCGACCACGTGGCCGTGATGCACAACGGCCGCTTTGAGCAGGTCGGTACGCCGCAATCGCTGTATTACGAACCGCAGACACCGTTCGTGGCGGGTTTCGTCGGCGCCAACAACCGCATCACCGGGAGCGCCAGCCAGGTCAGCGGCGACCTGGTCGAGGTCACGACCGAAGCGGGCCTGCGGCTGTTCGCGCGCCGGCGCGGCGAGGTGCTGCCGGGCGCAGCCGTGACGGCGTTCGTGCGACCGGAGGTCGCCACGCTGGCGCGTTCGATATCCAGCCTGCCCGCCAACCAGCCGCGCTACCAGGGCACGCTAGCCAGTCTGTTGTTCGACGGCGCCAATTCGGCAGTGCTGGTGCGCGAGCAGGCCAGCCAAACGCAATTCCACATCGCGTTGCCGCAGACCGGGCAGTTTGCCGACCTCGCGGTCGGCGAAGCCGTGGCGTTCGGATTCGATCCGGAACGCGCATTGTGTTTCGCCGACGCAGCCTGAACACACCCACCGATGCCGCACAAGCGCCTGCTGCTCGGCCTGCTGTTGGCGCCGGCATTGTTGTGGCTGTTCGGCCTGATCGTGCTGCCCCATGTGGACCTGGCCATCCTGTCGCTGCGCGCGCGGGTGGCGCCGGGCGAATACGCGCCCAGCCTGCGCCAGTACGGCACCTTCATCGAGGAGCCGTTGTACTGGCACACCTTTGTGCGCACGGCCGTGATGTCGATGCTCGCCACCGCGTTCACCCTGCTGCTGGCGTTCCCGATCGCCTGGACCATCGCCAAGATCGCGCGCGGCCGGGCGCGCTCGCTGATGTTCGTGTTGTGCCTGATCCCGTTCTGGGTCAGCGAGACGGTGCGCACGCTGGGCTGGATGATCCTGCTGCGCGAGTCGGGCGTGTTGCCGGCGCTGCTGGTGCAACTGGGCCTGACCGACCAGCCGATCGAGATGTTGTACCGCGACGCAACCATCATGGTCGGCCTGGTCTATACCTCCATGCTGTTCATGGTGGTGCCGCTGATCGGCGCACTGGAGAGCCTGGACGACACACTGATCGAGGCGGCCTATGACCTCGGTGGCAATGGCTGGTCCATCCTGCGCCAGATCATCATTCCGCATGCCGCTCCTGGCATCGTGGCCGGCTGCATCGTGGTTTTCATGCTCACGCTGGGCAACTACCTGACGCCGACACTGCTCGGCGGCAAGAATTCACTCTGGTTCACCGAGCAGATCTACACCCAGTTCATCACCCGTTTCAACTGGGAACAGGGTGCCGCATTCGGCTTCCTGTTGCTGATCCTGTCCACGGCCATTGTCTGGGCGGGCCTGAAACTGAGCGGGCAGCGCTTCGGCGACGTGATGCGACGCGCATGATTCCGAGCCTGCCCCGCCCTGCCTGGCTGCGCGCCGGCACTGTTTTCTACGCGGTGCTGTTCTTTGCCTTCCTGTTCCTGCCGCTGGCGGTGGTGGCGGTGTTTGCGTTCAACGACGCGCCCTACCCGGCGCCGCCCTGGCGCGGCTTCACGCTGGACTGGTTCTTCGGCAACGCCAGCGCGCAGCGGATCGGCCTGTTCGCCGACGGGCCGGTGCTGGCCAGCCTGTGGACCAGCGTCGTGGTGGCGTCCTGGGTCACGCTGTTGTCGGTGCTGGTGGGCACGGCCAACGCCTTCCTGCTCGAGCGCGCCGACTTTCGCGGCAAGACGGCGGTCTCGCTGCTGATGCTCGCGCCGCTGGTCATTCCAGGCGTGATCCTGGGCATTTCCATCCTGGCTTTCGCCAGCCGGCTGGCCCAGTTCGCCGACGACATGTGGGGGCTGGAGCTGGAATTTC